>USRA01000021.1 GCA_900557035.1 uncultured Prevotella sp.
GCATCAGATCAACAAACGATGAATAGCGCATGATGCCGGAATAGGTATGGAAGATCCGCATACCCACGACAAAGAGTGGAAGGGTGCAGACGTAAGTGAGGACATAACTCCAGAAATTATTAGCCACCACTTCTCCGCCTTCTGCGATATAGGTGGCTATCATACCTGCAAAGAGAATCGCGATGCTATCCAATGACAGGATGCACCAATATGGAAGGGCGCTCTTAGAAAAATACCAACTTGTCAAACGATTGACGAAGAGGGACACCTTAAGCTTGTAGAACATCCCTGCGAATGGGGTCTTGTTTGGTTGATTCTGATTATACAGCTTACTCATAAACTTATATCTTATCTTTTTTTATTTTTTATTCTTTCTCATACCGGCTGTGGCTGTCTTCCTGATACGGTCTGATACAGCCTTTGTCTTCTGGAGGAAGGATGGGTATTTAAAATACGTCCATGCATCTTCTTCCTGCAGTTCAACCATTCCCTTATAGAGATAGTTGACTACACTCTCCTGCTTCTCGCTCTGCTGGATGATGGCATCGAAGAGCGCCGTGCAGGTTTCATTGGGATTGAAGTCCGCCCGGATATAGTTGTAAAGCTCATCCTTGGCGAAATGGGCAGAGATGACCTTCGTCATGGCGAGGAAGCGGATGGCTGCCTGCTGCAACTGTCCGCTTGCCAGATAACCGGTTATCTGCTCCTGTCGCTGCCGGAGTGCCTGGGCGATGTCTTCTATCTGGAGTCTGCCTTCCTGCGGCTTGAACTTCTCCTCCAGTTCGATATCGGAAGCGATGACACTCGGGAGGTCGGCTACCGGAACCTTATGGAGCAGGACATATCGCTGGAGCAACTGTCGCCACATCAGGAGTCGGGCGCCCTGCCACATCTCTACGGCTGCTGCCGTGGTCTGGGAGATGAAGCCCGGTTCGTCGCCATCGGATGCCTGAAGCAGAACGACAGCCTTCCGTGCCATCTCCTGGATATCCTCCGTATAAGGAATATCCAAATCCATGGAGAAGCCGCCTATCTGACCAACTTTCTCAAAACGGTATCTGTTTTGAGTGAGCAGATGCAGGAGGCGGGGATATTTCCTGTTTTCCAGATCGAGGAGGAACTTCTGGCGCTCTTCCTCATTCTGCATGGCATACTTCTCATAGAAGGCGCCCCAGGAGGTGATTGCCTTCACCCTTCCATCACCGTTTGGCAACAGGGCGATGTGGGCATCATATTCATAATCCTCATCGAAGACGGGATTGAACTTGTCGGCTTCATATTCCTTGCTCCGGAAGAAATCCCTGAGATGGCAGCGGAGAACGAGTTCCACGATACCATTGTGCCAGAACACGGCATATTCCTGACCTGCGGAAATCGGGATGCCGGTGCTCGGCGTGAGGAAGGGACGGAGCAGGACATCGGGGATAAGCTCGTTCAGAGCATCCCACATGGTAGCATTGTCGGTCTTGAAATAGGCTGCGAGAATGCGGAAGTTGGGATGCATCGCCTCATCAATATGATCGAGCACTTCCTTCTTCTGGGCTTCTTCCAGTGTTGACTTCTGTATGCTGTATGCCTTATCGGTCTGATTTCTACCGCGGTGAAGCTTCAGTTTCTTCTGATAATCCTCGAAAAGGCGGCGCAGGGTGGCTGCGGCATCTTCTTCAGGATTCCGGAACTGGAGATAACCGATGAGCTGGTCGATGGCACGCCATACGCCTACTGCTTCCGACTTGGCTCCGCGGGTTGCCTCGTGTTCTACCTGGATATCATACTGTCGGATATTGGAGATATTGAGGCAGCGATTGTTTCCGAAGCGTACCAGGAAATGGCGGTCTTTCTTGCCGTTCTTCTTGATCTGCTTCACCACGCCTACCCAACCCTTCAGCGGTCCGTTGAGGATGCGGATGGTATCATTCTCGAGGATGAGGTCGTCATAGCTCTTATCTACGATGCTGAGTCCCTGAATGTCTTCCGCAATCTGTTCATTATAGTAGATGAACCGTTCCATATCCGCATCTGGGATGCGGGCGAGGTCGATGATCTCACGGAGGGTATAGTTCTCTCTATCGGCACAGAGGAGTCGAGCCCGGGTAAAGAAGGTACGTTCTACCGTCTCTCCGGTGTTCCTATCGATATCATATCCCATGTATTCGAAATAGCCGTGATGGGAAAGGTTTCGCTCCAGTGCCTTCCTGTTTTCTGTCCGGATGAAGAAGAGGCCTGAAAGGAGGGGCATGAAACGAACCTTCTCACTCCCCTCTTCGTTCCTGTAGATCTTTCTTCCCAGCGGGAAATAATAATCTGAGATGACTTCGGGGTAATGCTCCTTCAAAAAGTCGATGGACTTATTCTCTCCGGAAGTTACGGTCTGTATGATGAACCACATATATGTAACTGCTAAAATTCATTAACGGACATTGTGGTAAGTATATAGCTCTGCTTCCCCTGGAAAGATGACTCTTCCCGGACTATGAGGGGTTGTGATATGTATCACAGCATTGAAAACCAATAGACTCACTTCCACTAATCGTCAACACTTTTATGTCTTTCTGCCGGCTGCATCATAGATACAGCGTAGCTTGGGTACTGCAACATATTATTCATATTGATTGCTCCTTAGAAAGCCATTTTATTATTTCTTAGTTCGAGATTCACTATTGTCTCGTGTCATGAGACTGTGAAATCTGTTGCAAAAGTACAAAAAATAATGAATATAAACAAATTATATGTGTTAATTTTTAGCGGATTTTTTAAGGATTTTGGGTTGAAACCGCAGATTTGAGGCTTTATTGGGGTTTCAACGTGCTATGGATGAAAGGGTTAAGGGGAAATTGGGGAAAATTGGTTCATTTTGGTTCATTTTTGATTCATACCACTGCCCCCATCTTTTTATTCATCGGATTACACAGAATTTACGGATATCCTTTCTCACTTCACGGATTACGCACGGATTTGAAACGGAAAGCGACCTGTACGGTCGTGTGCTGAAACCGCTGTAGGGAGGGTCCCACAGATTTCACGGATCAACACAGATTTTGACCAGTCCGGATAAGGGACCATCCACAACTTCCGATAATACAATGAATAAAATCTGTGTAAATCTGTGAAATCTGTGGGAGAAATACGGACGGGGAAAGCATTAAAACTTGTGAAAAAGGGAGGGGATGTGAGATTTTTGTTTTACCTTTGTAGCTTCAATGATGATTCAAGATAAAATACATTCAATGAATATGGAAAATAAAAGCAAAAGAATAGAAGAGATCTTCAAACAGGATCTGAGTATGTACCTTGCTGGCAAACAGCGTGTTGACGAGCAGCTTCCGGATGCTCCAGACATCGAGAAACAGTGGGCTAAGATAGGCGAAAGCTATCTGCCTGACGCCATGCGCGAGTTCAGCAAATACCCTACCGTAGCGCTGGGATGGATTATGTTTGTAGGCATGGCCATCGCCAAATACTGGGACGAAGACTGGGAGTTGTATGGCAAGGTAGATAATCTTTATGAATACCTCAGAGACCGCATTGATTTCGACCACATGGACGACTATATTCTCGACCAGGTTCTGCTGCTCGACGAGAACGAGCACTCTGCTACTTCTACCATCGTAGCAGAGTGTGCCGCACGCACCTATACCCTGCTCATCCATCAGGGATATGAGCCTGGTACTGAGGCAGCTTTCCGTGGTTTCATTGCAGCTTTACATCAAATGTATCTGATGGGCGCTGCCATGGAGCTGAAAAGACTGGGTTATCACATGACACAGCTGCAGTAAAGCCCTTTGCGGTTCAAAAACATCAAGAAAGTTTAAAAAAGATTTTGTTATATGAAATAATAGTTGTACCTTTGCAGTCGTTTTTCGGATAACGAAGCAAAAATCACATTAATTCATATAACAAAACTTTTTAAATGAAGGCAATAGCAATTAAGTCGAGGTTGTTTTCTTGCTTGAAGAGTTACAACAAGAAAACATTCAT
Organism: uncultured Prevotella sp.; assembly: GCA_900557035.1. Classification (GTDB taxonomy): domain Bacteria; phylum Bacteroidota; class Bacteroidia; order Bacteroidales; family Bacteroidaceae; genus Prevotella. The sequence goes on from USRA01000021.1 coordinate 3,979, forward strand.
GTCTGACCTCATGGCAGGTATCATCGTTGGTATCGTAGCCCTGCCTCTGGCCATCGCATTCGGTATCGCTTCTGGCGTGACACCCGAGAAGGGTATCATCACAGCCATAGTAGCGGGTCTCATCATCTCCATCTTCGGCGGAAGCAAAGTGCAGATCGGCGGACCTACAGGAGCATTCATCGTCATCATCTACGGCATCATCCAGAAGTATGGATTCGAGGGATTGACCATCGCAACGCTGATGGCAGGTCTCTTCCTGGTGCTCTTCGGACTGCTCCGACTCGGTACCATCATCAAGTACATCCCTTATCCTATCGTGGTAGGTTTCACCAGCGGTATCGCCGTTACCATCTTCACCACGCAGATTAAGGACCTCTTTGGTTTGACATTGGCTTCTAACCCTTCTGACTTCCTGGAGAAATGGGGTGTCTACTTCCAGAGTTTCGACACCATCGACCCTTGGTGCGCCCTCATCGGTGTGGTGAGCGTGGTGGTCATCGCCATCACTCCTAAGTTCAGCAAGAAGATTCCGGGTTCGCTCATCGCCATCATCCTGATGACCGTTGTGGCACTGCTGCTCAAGCAGTTTGCCGGCGTAGAGAGCATCGAGACCATCGGCGACCGTTTCTCTATCAGCAACGAGTTGCCTGCTGCCCAGGTTCCTGAGATGAACTGGGAGACCATCAAGAGTCTGGTATCTCCTGCCATCACCATCGCCATCCTCGGTGCCATCGAGAGTCTGCTCTCTGCTACCGTTGCCGACGGTGTAATCAGCGACCACCACGACTCTAATACTGAGTTGATCGCCCAGGGTCTGGCGAACATCGCTTCCCCACTCTTCGGCGGTATTCCTGCTACCGGCGCCATCGCCCGCACGATGACCAATATCAACAACGGCGGCAAGACTCCTATCGCTGGTATCATCCACGCAGTGGTACTGCTGCTCATCTTCCTCTTCCTGATGCCGCTCGCCAAGTATATTCCTATGGCTTGTCTGGCTGGTGTACTGGTTGTGGTTTCCTATGGTATGAGTGGCTGGAGAAGCTTCCTGGGTCTGATGAAGAATCCTAAGAGCGACGTTACCGTGCTCCTGATTACCTTCTTCCTGACCATCATCTTCGACCTGACCATTGCCATCGAGGTGGGTCTGATCATCGCCTGCCTGCTCTTCATGAAACGAATGAGCGAGACTACCGATGTAACTGCTATCACAGAGGACGAGATTGACCTGAACAAGGAGTATGACTTCCTTTCTACCAACCTGGAGCACTATACGATTCCTAAGGGTGTAGAGGTATATGAAATCAACGGTCCTTTCTTCTTCGGAGCAGGTAATAAGTTTGAGGAAGTGATGGCTGCCTTCGGCGACCGTCCTTTGGTTCGCGTCATCCGTATGCGTAAGGTTCCATTCGTGGATTCTACCGGTATCCACAACCTCACCAACCTCTGCGAGATGAGTCAGAAGGAGGATATCCAGGTTGTTCTCTCCGGTGTCTGCGAAAAGGTAAACGCCCAGTTGGAGAAGGCGGGCTTCTACAATATGCTCGGCAAGGAGAACATCACTGATCATATCAGCAAGGCGCTGAAGCGTGCTGAAGAGATCATTGAGGCTAATAAATAATGATTATAGACATCATACAAAAAAGATGCATTGCGGATTGTTCGGCAATGCATCTTTTTTTATTCTTTATTTTTTATTCATCGGAATACACAGAAGAAACGGAGGCATTCCTGTTAATTATAGTCCCACAGATTTCACGGATTTTCACAGATTTGACCTGTGCGGTCTAGGAGGATAATTCCTACAGGACTTTTCCCAGGAACTCCTGGAGTCTTGGAGACTTCGGATGATTGAAGACTTCTTCAGGGGTACCATCCTCCGTAATATATCCGTCACTGAAGAAGAGCACACGATTGGCAACTTCACGGGCAAAGCCCATTTCGTGGGTTACAACCACCATCATCATACCTTCGGCAGCCACATCCTTCATCAACTGCAATACTTCTCCTACCATCTCCGGGTCGAGCGCAGAAGTTGGTTCATCGAAAAGAAGAACCTCCGGATTCATTGCCAGGGCACGGACGATGGCTACACGCTGCTTCTGTCCGCCCGAAAGGCTATCCGGATAACTGTCTGCCTTGTCCAGCAATCCGATGCGGGAGAGAAGCTCTGTCGCCTTCTCATCCGCCTCTTCACGGGTCATCTTCCCCAACTCTACCGGTGCCAGCATGATATTGCGGCGGATAGTCATGTTCGGGAAAAGATTAAACTGCTGGAACACCATACCCACCCGCTGACGCATCTTATTGATATCTACATCCCAGGAGGTAAGGTCTATGCCATCGATCAGAATCTTTCCCTCCGTAGGTTCCTCCAAGAGATTGATGGAACGCAGGAAGGTACTCTTGCCACAGCCCGACGGGCCAATAATGGCAACCACTTCGCCCTGTTTGATGGAAGTGGTAATGCCTTTCAGGACTTCGTTGTCGCCGAAGCGCTTGCGAAGTCCTTCTATCTTGATTATCTCGTTCATTTTATCCATTCTATTATCTTTCGCTCTTTCTCAAACGCTTTTCCAACTTTCTCACTCCGGCATTCAGTCCGAGGACGATGATGAGATACAGGCAGGCAACCACACCCAATGGCATCATTGCCTCGTAGGTGATGCTGCGGATGATATCGGAACCCTTGGTAAGATCCACGAGACCGATGTAACCGCTGATGGAAGTCTCCTTAAGCAGGGTGATAAGCTCATTACCCATCGCCGGCAGCACATTCTTGAAGGCTTGTGGCAGGATGATGAGTCGCATGGTCTTGCCATAAGAAAGACCGAGACTTCTACCCGCTTCCATCTGTCCCTCATCTACCGACATGATACCCGAACGGATGACCTCGGCAATATATGCCGCAGAGTTCAAACCGAAGGCTATGACAGCCACCAGGATCTTGTTGACATCGGCAGAGGCGAAGACCACATAATAGATGATGAGCAACTGCACCATGGTAGGTGTACCACGCATGATGGTGAGATACAACTGGCAGAGCATATTCGGAATGCGCCAACCACCCCGACGTTCGTGACGGGCACGGACAATGGCTATCAGCGTACCGAGAATCACGGAGAGGATGATGGCGAAGAAGGTGATGACGAGCGTATTGCCCAATCCCTGCAGGAGATACTCATAGCGGTTGTCATCGATGAAGCAAGACTTGAACTTGTCCAGAACTCCATGCTGTGAATCAGCCACTTCTGTATTTTCAGAATTTACCATGATGACCTGTCGCACATCGGCGTAGGAATCGGTGAATCCGATGTTCTTCTCCCGCTCCGGGGTGACGGTAATACCGGCGATACCGGCATCAGCCTTACCAGCCTGTACGGAAGTGATGATGGCATCAAACTCCATATCAAGAATCTCGACATCCACGCCCATCACATCGCCGATGGCATTCGCCACATCTACATCGATACCCACAATCTTACCATCCTGGTAGTACTCGAATGGTTCGAAGGTGGCATTGGTGGCAAAGCGGAGACTCTTCTTCAGCCCGAGCTTCTGCAGCGCTTCCGGTCCAACCTTCTTCACATCCGAAGCCTTAGGCGTATAAGCCACGGCAATGCCCCGTTCCAGATGGCGGTTGACGATGGAATCGATGACGCCATTCGCCTTCAGGATACGGATGGCATGATTGATGGACTGCTGCAACTCGGCATGATCCTTTGCCACACAGATGGCGAAAGAGGAGGCATCGAAGGTTTCCGGCAGAATGCGGAGAGAAGGATTCACCCGCTGGAATGCCTTGGCTGGTGCCTCATCGGTCACCATACAGTCGATCTTACCCTGAAGGAGTGCCTGAATGGCATCGGCTCCCTTGTTGTATCGTTCTACCTTGGTGCCATCTCCTTTCTTTTCCAACTCAGTGGCAAGGCCGTCGCTGGTGGTACCTAACTGTACGCCGATAACGGCGCCCTGCAAATCAGCCTTCGTCTTCAACTGCTTCTTCGCATCGGAAGAATCCGAGCCGCAGGAAGCCAGAAGAAGACAGGCTGCTATTACTAAAGTACTTAAACTAAATTGTTTTAATCTATTATAAATCATCTAATTAATAAAAAGCTTCTGCCCTTACAGGGCGATTATTCTCCTTTAAAGCCTTTAGCCAAACCGCCCTCGCTGGTTTCCTTATAGAGCGAAGGGAGATCGTGACCGGTCTGTCGCATTACCTCTACTACTCTATCGAACGATACGCTGTGATGACCATCCGAGAAGGAAGCGTAGAGATCAGCATCCAGGGCACGGGCAGCCGCAAAGGCATTGCGCTCGATACAAGGAATCTGTACCAATCCGCAAACCGGGTCGCAGGTCATACCCAGGTGATGCTCCAATCCCATTTCGGCAGCATACTCTACCTGAGCAGGACTACCACCAAAGAGCTGGCATGCTGCAGCTGAAGCCATCGCACAGGCTACACCTACCTCACCCTGGCAACCCACATCAGCACCACTGATAGAAGCATTGTGCTTGACGATGTTACCCACCAATCCGGCAGTAGCCAAAGCGCGGAGGATGCGGTCCTCGCTCATTTCATGGGCGGTATGCATGTGATAGAGTACGGCAGGAAGCACACCACAGGCACCACAGGTAGGAGCCGTAACGATGGTACCGCCCGATGCATTCTCCTCACTCACCGCCAGTGCATAGGAATAAACCAGTCCGCGGCTCTGCAAGGAAGCACGATAGCCCTTTGCCTTGATATGATAGACTGCTGCCTTGCGCTGGAGTTTCAGCGGTCCAGGCAAGACACCCTCATGACTGAGACCATTGCGGATAGACTGCTTCATGGTTTCCCAGATCTTGCGGAGATAATCCCAGATATCCGGATCCTCGCATTTCTCCACGTATTCCCAGAAAGAGCGGCCGTTGTCGTAGCACCATTTCTGGATTTCCGCCATCGTCTTCAGGTCATAGACATCTTCAGCGCCCAACTCCGACTGTCCTTCAGAACCATCCGAGATGGCACCGCCACCGATGCTATATACAGTCCACTCATCAATCACGTCGCCATTCAGGTCCTTGCCCACAAACTTCATTCCGTTAGGATGGAAAGGCAGGAAGACCTGAGGCTTCCAAATGATATGCACAATATGCTTCTTGAGCACTTCCTCGATAGCCACATCGGTCATGTGACCCTTGCCGGTAGCAGCCAGGGCACCATACAATGTAACTTCGTAGGACGAAGCGTTAGCACAACGCTCCAGGAAGAGCTTAGCTGCACGCTGAGGTCCCATCGTATGACTGCTCGATGGTCCCTTGCCAATTCGGTATAACTCCTTTAAAGATTTCATTTTTCCCGTATTATAATGTTATTGTTTTCATTTCAGGTATTTTCCCCTTGCTAGTCTATTTCACCTGGGTGGCTCTGGTGATGACGATGTCTTCCAGCGGGCGGTCATTGTTGTCCTTGTTGGTAGCCACATTCTGGATCTTATCTACCACATCCATACCTTCCAGCACCTCGCCGAACACGGTATATCCATTGTCCAGATGAGGCACTCCACCATGCTTGATGTAACCCTGCTGCAACTGCTCGGATGGCAATGCGTAGGATTTCGCACCCTCTCTCTTCTCCTTCTCTACATAGTATTCCATCTGTCGGGGTGAGAAGTTTCTGCCCCAGGTGATATAGAAATCGGTAGAGGCTGATGCCTTGGTTGGATTCTCATCATCCCCCTCACGGGCTGCACAGAGCTGACCGCGCTTGTGGTAATATTTAGGATAGATGATTTCGGCTGGTACCGTATAGTTGACATCAAACTTCTCCACCTTTCCGGGAGTAACCTTGCGACAAGAATAATCACCGCCCTGAATCATGAAGTTCTTGATGACACGCTGAAAGATACAGCCGTTGTAATATCCGCTGTTCACAAGCTTGAGGAAGTTGTCGCGATGATGCGGAGTATCGTTATAAAGAGCCACACGTATATTGCCCATCGTGGTTTCCAGCAGTACCTCGTGGCAGGTGGTATCACGAGGTGCCTCCCAAGGGAGCAACTCGTTATCGTATGCCGGACGGGCTGTCTGCTGAGTTGGCTGAGTCTGTTCCTGCGCCATTGCCTGAGGAGCAAAAGCAGCCAGCAAGAGGGCAGATATCGTTATTATCTTTTTCATTTTCTTAATACTTAAATCTGTTTTTTATGTTATTGATTGCAAAGATAATGATTTTATTCTAAAAAGTTATGCTTTTCTCAAACTTTCTTTATATCTTTGCGTGCAAAATGACAGAAACGGGCAAAATGATGCTCAAAAATTGGTGAATAACATAAAAAGCTTCGAAAAAGAGGCTACATAAACGATTTGATATGATGACAACAAAAAGATTATATCTTCTTCTCCTGGGCTTCGCTCTGATAGGAATGAAAGCCCAGGCACAGCACGTGAGCTTCGGACCTCTGCACAGTCAGGACAATCCGAGGGAAGACTGGTTGTTGCCTGGCGATACGGTATATCAGGACGGAAAGACCGTGGTATATGGTGGCAAACCGGTGAAGAATACGCAGGATAGTGATTATTACAACAATCCTATCTCGAATCTGACCAATACGGGAGAATTGGGAAACAGTTATGACTATTGGGGAAAAGACTGGGGCAAATATGGCAGGAACCGATATGGCTGGGGACTTCATAAGGGACTGAACCTCTCGGTAGATCTTTCCGTCTTCGCCACTTTCGGCAAGCATGCGCCACACTGGGGCGGTTTTACCCAGACCATCAATGCTACGTATCTCACGCCGCTCACCAAGGACAATAAGCTGTGGATGGCTCTGGGTACCTATCTGAACAACATCAATTACGGAGGCGATAATTTCCGGGATGGTGGTGTGTATGGCATTCTGGGCTTTCAGTTTAATGAGCACTGGGAGGCATACGTATATGGACAGGTAAGTGTTGCCAACAACTACAATTCCATCTACAACCGTTATGCCGGATATGGTCCTTACGGTTATGGCAGATATGGTATGTATCCCGGTGCCTGGGGAATGGGCGTGATGCCTGGAGGATATGGTATGGGAGCTGCCGGTGCCAATGTATTAGGTGCCGGAGTCAGATACACCAACAAGAACTTCTCCATCGGAGTAAGCGTAGAAGGAAACTGGTATAATAACCCAAAGACTCCTTCCTATTACAAACAGTATGATTATCCGGTATCAGAACCGCTTAAGTGATAAACAATAAAGCCAGCGACCGAAAAATCGCTGGCTTTATTATTTTGATTATTGAGTAGTGATGACAGATTATCCATTGATAATCTGAACGATGCGTTCTGCAGATCGTCCATCCCATCTATCAGGAATACCACCCTTCTTCCATTCACCCTTCACAATCTTCTCCATAGCCTGCTGAAGCTTCTCCGGGTCTTCAGCAACGAGCTCGTTGGTTCCTACGGTTACGGTTTCCTGATGCTCGGTATAACTGTTCAGGGTGATACATGGCACTCCATTGAAGGTAGCCTCTTCTGCCACATTACCCGAATCGGTGATTACGCCCATGGCGTGGGCTGAGAGATAAGAGAAATCAAGATAACCCTGAGGATGCACAACCATGATACCTGCCTGATGGTCAGCCACATCCTGGTAAGCCTTGAAGGCAAGCACGAATCCCAATGCCTTGCCACGCAAAGGAGCCAGAACCTTGATGCCTGCCTGTCGAGCCACACAGTCGATCGTTGAGATCAAGGTCTTCATCTCTGCGATATTGTTGACGATGACCTTGCGGTTCAAGGTAAGTACCATATACTTGCCATCCTCCAGATGCTGTTCATCCATCACCTGAGGACGCTTCATACGCTGCTGCAGGAATCGGATGTTATCAATGAGTACATTACCCACCATATAGACCTTAGAGAGTTCGGCACCCTCCTTGTTGGCAATACTGTTGTTGGAGATACCTGCGGTGAAGAGAATATCAGAGAGTCCGTCGATGACCAGACGGTTGATTTCCTTCGGCATAGTGATGTCGAAACTACGGGTACCTGCTGCGATGTGAGCCAACTGAACGCCCTGCTTCTTGGTGACGATAGCCACAGCCATCGTTGAAGCCAGATCATCCACCACAATCACCACATCCGTAGGATTCTGCTGGAGATAGCGCTCAAACTGAGCCATCACCATACCGGTCAGCTCATTCATATTCTCACATTCCACACCCAGATAAACATCTGGCTTCTTGATGCCCAAATCAGAGAACAGGGAGTCCTCCAGCGTCTCATCGTTCTCACGACCCGTGAACACCAGTTCATACTCCATCCCTTCGCCCTGCTTCCGGGCGTTCTCTATCGCTCTAATCACCGGAGCCACCTTAATGAAATTAGGTCTCGCTCCGGCAACAATACAAATTTTCTTACTCATATTTTTAAGTTTACCTATTTTCAAGTTTACTTACTGTTAAACAAATCCTTGATTCCGCCAATTGATCCCAGTAGGTTGGTAGCCTCGTATGGCAGATAAACCACCTTATTATCCTTACCCTGAGCTACTTCCTGCATCATGGTAATGTATTTCTGCGCCAGCAGATAGTTGGCAGGATTGGTACTCTGTCCTACGGCTTCGGTAATCTTCTTGATGGCGATGGCCTCAGCCTCAGCCTTGCGGATGCGGGCGGTAGCCTCACCTTCAGCTCTCAGGATGGCCTGCTGCTTGGCAGCCTCTGCCTTGTTGACAATCGCCGCCTTTTCACCTTCGGAGAGCAGACGCTGTTTCTCCTTCTCACCTTCTGAAGTAAGGATGGTAGCTCGCTTGTTACGCTCTGCCTGCATCTGCTTCTCCATCGCCTGGAGCACACTCTCAGGAGGAGTGATATCCTGCAACTCAACTCGGTTTACCTTGATTCCCCACTTGTTGGTGGCATCATCGAGCACCGCACGAAGCTTGGTGTTGATGGTGTCACGGGAGGTAAGCGTCTGGTCGAGCTCCATCTCACCGATGATGTTACGCAGGGTAGTCTGAGTCAACTTCTCTATCGCATTAGGCAGGTTGTTGATTTCATAAACACTCTTGAAAGGATCTACAATCTGGAAATAAAGCAGTGCATTGATCTGCATCTGGATATTATCCTTGGTAATCACATTCTGGCGGTCGAAATCATAAACCTGCTCACGAAGGTCGATGCTGCTGGTATAAGTATAGCTTCCCCTACGCATCGCCACGATGGTCTTCGCCTGGTCGATGAAAGGAATGATAATGTTGATACCTGGCTTCAGGGTAGCATAATAGCGACCCAATCGCTCGATGATTCTGGTCTCACTCTGAGGAATGATCACGATGGTTTTCTTTACCACTACCAGTGCAAGCAGCACAAGAGCAATCAATACATAAAGTCCTATTTCCATGATGTTTACTATATTAAGTGAATACTAATGATCTGACACTTTTTCTGAAATAAGAAGCTAGCACTTCTCTACCTGGAGAATGATAGACTGGTGCCCCATCACTCTTACACGGGTGCCCTTGGCGATATCACCAGCAGCGCCCGGAGCTTCTGCCTTCCAGTCATCACCATCGAGCTTCACTCTTCCATACCCACCGGCAACGATGGTTTCACTCACCTCGCCTATTTGTCCGTCAAGGGCATCGGAATTACTCTTCCGATGATCGGCTCCCTTACGGATAACCTTTACCAGATGCGGACGGATCAACAGGATACTGAGTACGGAACATACCGCCCAGACCACTACCTGCAACCAGAACGGAGCATCCATCACAGCCACAGGTATGCTGATGAGCGCACCGATGGCAAAACAAGTCACGTAGAAGTCGCCGGAAGACAACTCCAGGATGAGGCAGATGAACATGATGACAGTCCAAAATAGCCAGAGGTTTTGAGAGATATATTCCATCATATCGTTATATTTTAGTTGATTTCTTCGTCTCGTTATTTTTTAGTTGATTTCTTCATCAGCGAGCTAGCCTTGATGGTCTTGACACCCGTTTTAGTTGTGGTAGTAACGGAAGTCTGTCCCTGAGGCTTGTAATACTTCAGCGCAGTAGGCATCGCCGCCTTCAAGGCAGCAATACGCTTGGCATCGGAAGGGTGATCGCTGAAAATGTCACTCTTGCCCTGATTGCCAGAAGCCTCAGCCATACGTTCCCAGAAAGGTATCGCCTGCTGAGGATCGTAGCCTGCCATCGCAGCAAAGATCAAGCCCATATAGTCGGCTTCTGTTTCGTTTTCACGCGAATACTTCAGATTACGGAAGGAGAAGTACTGTCCAGCTACGGCACCAGCCAGATCTCCCACTCCATTACCTACTGCCTGATTCAGCACACCGCTCAGAATGCTGGTACCTACCTGCTGGTTCTGAGCCTTGGAAAGCTGTTCGGCACTATGCTTAGCCACGGCGTGTGCTATCTCATGACCCAGTACGATGGCGAGCGAATTATCGCTGGAAGCCACCGGGAGCAAGCCTTCATATACCACAATCTTTCCGCCAGGCATGCAGAAGGCATTCACACTGTTGTCCTGAACGAGGTTGAATTCCCAGGAATAGTTCTGCAGATCATTGGCGTATCCGTTCTCCTTGAGATAAGTTTCCACGGCAGCAGCCAGTCGCTTTCCGACTCTTACCACCTGCGCAGTCTTCACTGCATTGGTAGATTTCTTTGCCGAAGCCATGTACTTGGTATATTCCTGATTAGACAAACTCAACACCTGTGCATCTGAAACAGAGATGCGATGGGTGCGACCCGTAAGAGGCACCTTCTGCGTTGTACCGCAAGATGCAAGCATCATGGCGGCCAACATGCTAAAAACTAAAACCTTAATCCGTTTCATTTTCTATCTTCTCTTAAGTTATGTATTCTATTTGCACGAAATAGTTATCTTATGATTTGCAAATATACATCAAATACACGAAACAACCAAGTTTTTCCGAGAATTTAACAAAAAATTAATCCCGGCTCCGAGATTCCAAGCAAGAATCTCAGAGCCGGGATTTTAACTTCCTTAAATTCCTGATATTATTTTCTAGCATTCATTGCCTTCTTGGCAGCAGCTACAGCCTTGTTGTACTTAGCAGTAGCCGACTTCAAAGCCTTGGCATTGTTAGCCTTCTTGGCAGCAGCTACAGCATCATAAAGGTTCCACAACTTGAACTTAGCAGTAGCCTCCTTCTGTGACTTGGTATAAGCAGCAGCGGCAGCCTCTGTAGCAGCCTCAGCCTCTGGTGCAGCATACTGATGCTTGTAACCATCCTGCTTGTTCCAGAAACCACGGGTGAAGTCTGGGAAGGTAACGGCAGCGCAGTTGTTGTCCATAGAAAGAGCACCCAACTCAGCCAAAGAACACCACTCAGCCAAATCATAAACGTCCATATCCAATGGCAAACCATTCTGCAAGCAGTAAACCAGACGAGAGTCCATGATGAAATCCATACCACCGTGACCCATCTGACGACCCAGCTCACCATACTTCTTCAAGATTGGGTGATAATACTTCTTGGTCAAAGCTTCCTTCTGCTCCTTGTTCATGAAACCATGAGCATTGAGGTTATCCATCTGAGGAGCACCTGTACCCTTGAGCGCCTCGCCAGAGAGTGCAAACTCCTCTGTAGGATACTTGGTAGCGTAACCCTTGGTACCTGTGAGCTTGAACAGACGGTTGTATGGCTGAGGAGTCATCACGTTGTGCTGAATCTCCACCACCTTACCCTTAGCAGTACGCATCAAGGTAGTAGTATGGTCACCATTGCGGAACTCCTTGCACTCCTTGCCGCTCTTGTTCTTCACCCAGTCCTTACCCACGAAAGACTCTGTATCCATAGCAACGAGCGTTGTGAAGCGGTCGCCACGGTGAATATTCAGGCACTGAGCAACAGGGCCCAAGCCGTGAGTAGGATAAACATCACCACGGTTCTCCATGTTATACTTCATACGCCAGTGGAGGTTGTCATTGTCATTGTCAGCTGGATCCTTCCAGTAAGCATCCCAGAAGTCCTCAAGACAGTGGATATAAGCACCCTCAGCACGGATGATGTCACCGAAAACGCCATCCTGAGCCATAGCCAGCGCATTCATCTCATAGTAGTCGTAGCAGCAGTTCTCCAAGATGAAGCAATGCTTGCGAGTCTTCTCGCTCAAGTTAATCAGGCTCCAGCACTGATCCAGATTCATGGCACTAGGAACCTCGATGGCTGTATGCTTACCATTCTCCATCGCAAACTTGGCTACTGGGAAATGGTGATTCCAGTCGGCTGCGATATAAACCAGGTCGATGTCAGAACGCTTGCACAAAGCCTCATAACCCTTCTCACCGCTATAGATATCAGCAGGCTTCAAGCCCTGCTTGCGCAAGTACTCCTGTGATTTCTCTGCACGAGCCTCCTCGTAATCGCACAAGGCAACGATCTCTACACCTGGAATGTGGCAGAAACGCATTACTGCCCAAGGACCACGCATACCTAGACCTACAAAGCCCACACGTACTGTCTTCAACTTAGGAGCCGTCAATCCCAAAACATTCTGCTGTCCTGCAGGACGTTCTGGTGTCTCCACAACGATTGTACCCTTGTCCCAATGCCACTTGGTGCCTGGAGACAAAGACTGAGCGCTAGCGGACAAAGAAAAAGCCGCCAAAGCTGCCATCAAAAAACTCTTAATTTTCATCCCTAAAGTTAGCAACACTTAAAGTTAGTAATATTATTAATAGGTTCTGATCAACATCTAGGTTTCTCAGCAATTCTCTCAAATCAGCACTCCATTCATCTTAGTGTTGCATTAGAAAATAAATGGAACGCTGAAATGACTCTGCAAAAGTACAAATAAAATTTGAGATACTGAATCTTTTTAGTGTTTTTTTATGGATAAAGACGCAATTCGAGGCTTTTAACAAGAAAAAACGCTCTGAATCAGAATGACAGAAACAAGAAAAAACCGCTTCGCTTAAAGCGAAACGGTTTTCTTTTTACCCTTACTCTCATTACCAACGCGATCGAGCGCTGTAACGACATAGGTATATTTCTGATCCTTTACGTATGGTATCGGATAGGTGGTATCGTAAACAACAGCCTGGAGAGCGGTGACATCATTGAGATTCACAGGCACTCCCTTTTCAAAACGGTAGATGGCAAAGCGGTTGGCCACATCGCCCCATTTCTTCTTCTTTGCCTTTGGAGCCTTCCAGGTAAGAAGTGGTCCCTTCTCTGTCCACTCCATCTTCAGACTCTTCACACCCTTTGGTGCCTTATCGTCGAGAAACGGCATCAATGGAGGAAGCGCAGGATATTTCCAGTAATAATCGCGCAGCGTATGTCCGATGTTGCCCACATTATCTGCGGCAGTCTTGGCATACCAGAGCACGGTGCCCTGTACATTATTCATCTGCTGGTGAAGGCGATGCTTGGCAGGCAGCTGATGGCTCTTCGGATTCGCAGGATCAGCAAACTTAGCCGTACGCTCGATATCCTCACCTATATAAAGAGGACGGTTGCCGGCATACTTGTTCCACCACTGGATGAGGGTCTTGTAATCTGCCGCCTTGTTACCTATCTCCCAATAGATCTGAGGCACACAGTAATCGATGAAGCCATTGTTTACCCAGAGGAGGACATCTGCATAGAGATCATCGTAGTTCTGAAGACCGAAAGTCTGTGAGCCAATCGGAGAGTTTTTCCTGTTGCGATAGATACCGAAAGGAGAAACGCCGAACTTCACCCAAGGCTTGACACGATGGATGGTTTCCCCCAACTGCTTGACAAACCGGCTCACATTATCTCTTCTCCAGTCGCCGATATTACGGAATCCGCGAGGATTGGCAGCGTACATCTGCTGATCAGGAATCTGCTTGCCAGCTACCGGATAAGGATAGAAGTAGTCGTCGATATGAAAACCGTCGATATCATAACGGCTCACGATATCAGCAGCCACCTGACAGGTATAATCAGCAGCCTCCTGAAGTGCCGGATTGAGAAGCACGAGATTATCATAGTTGAAACAGAGGTTCGGATGCTTCTTCACCACGCTCTGGGATGACACCTGGGAGAACGAGGTAGAACCATGCTTGGCACGGTAAGGATTGATCCAGGCATGAATCTCCATTCCACGCTGATGACACTGCTCAACCATCCACTCCAGCGGATCCCAATAAGGCGATGGAGCCTTGCCCTGCACACCGGTGAGGAACTTGCTCCAAGGTTCAAGATCACTCTGATAAAGGGCATCACATTCGGCACGCACCTGGAAGATGATGGCATTCACGCCATCCTTCTGCAATTCATCAAGTTGCTTGGTGAGCATCGACTGGATCTGCTGGGTTGATTTACCCAAATACTGTCCGTTGACACACTGGATCCAGGCGCCACGGAATTCACGTTTGTTCTGTGCCATCAGGGATGAAGCCTGAAACATCAGCATCATCGCCAACATCAGCATCCCTAAGATTTTCTCTCTTCTCATTAATTAGCGTTTATCGTTTAATGTTATTGTTTAATGTTATAGTTTAATTCTAAATTATTCTTTCTTTTCTTCCTCATCACGCAATGTAGGCAGAGAGATGTGGTATTTCACGGCGAGCAGACGAATGATGCAGACCGTGAGGAAGGAGGCAACCACTGTAATATAGAGACTCAAGCCCAGATAGCTGAATGCCCAGTAAACCAGACCGCCCAACACACAAGCCATCGCATAGATTTCCTTGCGGAAGATAACCGGTTCCTCGTTGAGAAGCACATCGCGGATAACTCCTCCAAAGGAGCCCGTGATACATCCCATGATGATAGCTACCCAGAATGGGAAACCACAATCGAGGGTCTTCTGGATTCCGGCGATATTGAAAAGCGCCAAACCGAGGGTATCGAAAAGAAACCAGGTATTGTCTAGACGCTTCAGATAATGATGGCACACAATCACCACCAATTGGGCCAAGAACGTAAACAGAAGATAGATAGGACTCGACATCCAGAAAGGATTCAAGCCCAGCATCACGTCGCGGATGGTTCCGCCTCCGATAGCTACAGCCACACCACACACAAATCCGCCCAGCCAATCATAATGCTTGCTGGCGGCAAGTCTGATGCCCGAAAGGGCAAATGCAAAGGTTCCAATGAACTCGATGACGCTCTGGAGTGTCATCACAAGTTCCGGGTCTTGATGAATAGTCATTGTTTCTCGTAATAAATTATTTTTTTAGTTTTTGAATCTTTCTCCCCAGCAGGTAACCATCCAGTTATAGAGTCGTTCTTCTGAAGGAGAATGCTGCGGATGCCAGAATCTGGCGTCTTTCAGTTCATCAGGTAGATATTGCTGCTCTGTGAAATGTCCCGGATAATCGTGAGGATATTTATAGCCATCATGATAGCCCAGGTCTTTCATCAATTTGGTAGGCGCATTGCGGATATGCAGCGGCACAGGCAGATTACCGGTCTGCTTCACCGTGGCAATGGCATCATTGATACCCAGATATGCACTGTTGCTCTTCGGACTGGTAGCCAGATACACCACGGCTTCGGCAAGTGCAATCCTTGCCTCAGGCCAGCCTATCTTCATCACCGTATCGAAGGCTGCATTCGCCAGCAGGAGCGCATTCGGATTCGCCAGTCCCACATCCTCGCTTGCACTGATCACCACTCTTCGGGCGATAAACTGCGGATCTTCGCCGCCCTCTATCATACGCGCCATCCAATAGAGCGCCGCATCTGGGTCACTGCCTCGAATACTCTTGATGAAGGCAGAGATGATGTCATAATGCATCTCGCCCTGCTTATCATAAGCCAGCGGATTCTGCTGCAACTGTTCCTCTACCATCTTATCGGTGATAACCACTTCATCGCTGCCTGCTGATTCCACCACCAGTTCCAGGATATTGAGCAGTTTCCGGGCATCACCGCCACTGAAGCGGAGCATAGCTGCGGTTTCCTTCAACTCAATCTTCTTCTGCTTGAGTTCCACATCCTCGGTGATGGCTCGCTGCAGGAGTCCCTCCAGGTCTTCCTTTTCCAACGATTTGAGCACATAGAGCTGGCAACGGGAAAGGAGCGGGCGGATTACCTCGAAAGAGGGATTTTCCGTGGTAGCACCAATCAGGGTGACAATACCCTTCTCCACCGCCCCCAACAGAGAGTCTTGCTGACTCTTGGAGAAGCGATGAATCTCATCAATAAATAAGATAGGAGAAGCAGAATTGAAGAATCTGCCACTCTTCGCTCTCTCTATCACCTCGCGCACATCCTTTACGCCACTGGTAACGGCAGAAAGGGTGTAGAAAGGAACCTTCAGGGTCTGGGCTACGATTTGAGCCAAAGTAGTCTTGCCCACTCCCGGAGGTCCCCAAAGGATAAAAGAGGATATGCGCCCTGCGTCTATCATCTTGCGCAGCACGGCACCCTCGCCTACCAGATGCTTCTGTCCGACATAATCGGCGAGCGAGCGAGGTCTCATTCTTTCAGCTAATGGTTCACTCATATCAATTATTTTTTCGCCACAAAGGTAATGAAAAAAAACGAAACACGCATAAGTTTTTAGGATAAAAGAAAAAAAAATGCATAAAAGCAAAAAAATAAGCTAGAAAATTTGGATATATAAAAAGAAGTACTTAATTTTGCAATCAAAATACGTACAACAATGAGAAATGAAAAAAATATCACCCTCAAGACATTGACCAAGAGCAGTGTCTGGGATCTCCAGGAGAATGATGTTTTCCGTCTTTGGGAAGCTGCCGAGAAAGACAACGACCTGAAGGACAATCAGCGTAGATACCTCGACATCATTCGTAGTGCTTTCGAGATTGAGCCAGTCAAGATTGACCGTACTGAAGTGCTCGACAAGTTGGTTGACCGTGGCTTCAAGATCGGTACCTTCCGTATCGACGACAAGAACGAAAAGTATGCCATCAAGAAGCGTCCTATCATGCGTGTGACTGACCTCACCTATGAGAATATCGGTCATGTAACTGCTACCAAGCTTATCGAAGTGCTGGAGCGTAACTTTGGCGGTGGCTGGGATAGTCTGTCTCAGAGCATCAAGGATATCATCGAGAGCGGTTTCGACATCAGTACTACTACCCTCCCAAAGGATCGTCTAAAGAAACCAGGTGGTCTCTACGAGAAGAAG
This sequence comes from uncultured Prevotella sp., assembly GCA_900557035.1. GTDB lineage: Bacteria > Bacteroidota > Bacteroidia > Bacteroidales > Bacteroidaceae > Prevotella. The sequence goes on from USRA01000021.1 coordinate 21,075, forward strand.
CTCGCTGACGACTACGAAGTACTCATAGTGCCAAAGGGCACCTGGGTAGAGGCTATCTTTGCCAAGGAGAAGCCAAAGCAGGAGAAGATTCGCATGAAGTTTATGGATGACGACATGGACCGCGACGAAGACCTGCTGGACCATGACGAAGATGAGGATGCACCAGAGATTGAGGATCACTACAATGATCCAGATGAGGACGATGATGCATTCGATGACGACAAGCTCACCGAGGAAAGCTACCGTACTACCTTTGAGGATCCAGAGAACCTGGGACTCGATGACGCAGAAGACGTAGCTGATGACGATTATTAAAATATACATTATTATATAATAAGGAGAAAGAAATGAACGCATTAGTAGGATTAATCGCATTAATCGTGGTAGCACTCGTAGGTTGGGCTATCGCAGAATTTAAGTACAAGATCTTCACCTTTACCCGTTCTGAGAAGGATATCGAGGAAGAGGAAGAGTTGGAGGAGCAGAAGCGTGCCGAGGGTTTCAAGGAGATGAACATCCGCGACATTATGCGTAAGAACTCTACCAATGGCTACAATGCCGTAGGTTAAAGAGGGATTTTTAAACTCTAAAAGAAAATGATGATACAATACACCATCATTGCAACGATACTGGCGGCATGCATTCTGTATGTCGCCTTTCGTATTTATAAATCGTTGCAACAGGCAAACAAATGCAAGGACGGCAACTACCGATGCAGTGGTTGCGCTTTTTATGAACAGTGCAAGAAGAAGGGAAAGTTGGATTCTACAGATAATAATTAGAAATGGACTCTGAAAATGAATATTTTTGAAAAAAATCGAATATTTTTCGAAAAAAGATGCGGAAAGATTTGGTGGATTCAAAAAAAAGTAGTACCTTTGCACTCGCTTATCAGAAATGGTAACAGAAACTCTACAAGGTGTCTTAACCGAGCGGTTAGGTAACGGTCTGCAAAACCGTGTAGAGCGGTTCGACTCCGCTAGACACCTCGAAAGTTTTATCAAGCATCTATCAGGTGTTTGCAAACAAAATCTACAAGGTGTCTTAACCGAGCGGTTAGGTAACGGTCTGCAAAACCGTGTAGAGCGGTTCGACTCCGCTAGACACCTCGCAAAAAGGAAATCCTTTAAAAAGGGTTTCCTTTTTTGTTTTCCATACCTTCCCTACCGAATTCTATTCACTGCACATTCATCGTTTTTTTTAGATTGGACAGAAACACGAGATGGAGGGTAGATTTGAACAAATGTAGTATTACTGGGGAAAAACAAAAGAAAAAAAGAGCAAAAAGCAGAAAAAAGCATTTTTTTCAAAAATAGTTTAGATTTTATTTTTTTAAACCAAATATTTTTGCTACCTTTGCAGTCGTTATCCTGAATACAATCTTTTTACCTTAAAGAAAACTAATACCTATTGAATGTAGAGCAGTTGTCTGAGAAGATAGCTGCTCTTTACTTTTTAATATTGCCCTATTTTTCCAATAACTTACTTTTTCCTTCCCTCTATACAATATTGCCCACTATCCTCCGTTTTTATAAATATGAACAAAATAGAAATCATAGAACTTCCCAAGATATATGATCCTCGCGGCTGTCTTACCGTCGCCGAGGAAAGCAGCCATATCCCCTTCAAAATTAAAAAGGTGGAATGGAAACATATTGGCATCATTCATTCCGATGCCCCAATGGAACTTGAACATTGTTCTATGATGCTGATTGCACTGGCAGGTGAAATCACCATACAGATTATGGAAGAAGGAACCCTCAGGCTCACCCGTCCTAACCAGGCTCTGATTCTGGGAGAAGCATGTAAAAGCCGCATAATTGAAAGCACCAAGCATTCCCTGCTTCTTACTATTCATCAAAAATAAAGGAAATGGAAACAGAAAACGAGAAGAAAGCCATCAAGTATCTTGACCTGAAGACCATCAATGCCCCATACGAAGAAGAGATCAAGAAGGAAATCAATCAGGTAGTAAGTAGCGGATGGTACTTACAGGGAAGATGCGTGAAGCAGTTTGAGAAGAATTATGCCAATTTCATCGGCACCGAGTACTGCATTTCCTGCGGTAACGGACTGGATGCTCTCAAACTGATTCTGATGGGAGAAATGGCTATTGGCAAGCTCCACCAGGGTGATGAGATTCTGGTGCCTGCCAACACCTATATTGCTACCATTCTTTCCATCACGAGTGTGGGGCTGGTTCCTATCCTCGTAGAACCCAACCCAGAGACCCTGCAAATCGACGAGAACCTCATCGAGAGCAACATCTCCTATAAAACCAGGGGCATCATGCTGGTACATCTCTACGGCAAGTTATCCTGGACGGAAAGAATCCAGGAGATCTGCAAGGAGAACAATCTGCTGATATTCGAAGACAACGCACAGGCTTTCGGATGCGGATACGTCAACAGTTCTGCGCGAGAGGCTATCAGAAGAAAGCTGAATCAAGAAGACGAGAATATCACCTATCAAGACCAGATAGATATCATCAGCAATCATGCCATCCAGAAAAGCATCTGCCACACGGGCGCTCTAGGAGATGCCGGCGCCCACAGTTTCTATCCAAGCAAGAACCTGGGAGCATTGGGCGATGCGGGTGCCGTGACAACCGACGACGAAGAGCTGGCTGAGGCTATCAGAGCCCTCCACGATTATGGAAGAACCAGCAGATTTGATTTTGAATATCAGGGTATCAATTCCAGAATGGATGAGATTCAGGCAGCTGTGCTCAATGTAAAGCTGAGACATCCCCACGATGAGCATATCGCCAGATGCAGGAAGGCGATGCTCTATATGGATTATCTGCACCCAGCCATCGTGGAACGCTGCATCCCGAAGAGATTACTGGAAGATCCATTCAGCAATGTACTCCATATCTTCCCGTTCATTACCGAAGAAAGAATGAGACTGAGAGAGTTTCTGAAGGATGAATCTGTAGAAACTGCGATACACTACCCTATTCCACCCAATGAGCAATTGGGATATCTTGAGCTTCGACATTATCAACTGCCGATTACCCAGGACATCGCCTGCCAGGAGCTGAGCCTTCCCTGCAACTCTACAATGAGAGACGAGGAGGTCATCCGGGTAGCACAGCTCATCAATGATTATTTCTTGCGACGCAATCTGCGGTAGAAGTCTTGCAGACGACCAGGAGCAACGCCCTTCTTCTGCAAAGCTTCCAGTTCGCGATAGGCATCCAACTTTCTGTTGAGCATGATGAGGAGATCGATACGGTTGATGCGGTAATCTGCATTATCCTCATCGAGGGAGATTGCCTTGGCGTAATCGTACTCTGCAAGTTCCAGCTGACCACGCTCCTTCTCCATACCGCCACGTGCTGCATAAGCCGTTGCACTATCCGGGTATTGTTCTATCAGATTGTTGATGCCATCATACGCCTCGGTATAATGCTTGTCCTTCTCATTCAACAACGCCAGACCAAGCTGCGCCTGAAAGTTACCAGGCACCAGAACCAGAAGGTTCTGATAATCAAGACGGGCAAAGTTATAGCGCAGAAGCTTTTCGTTAACGAATGCACGGTAGAAGAGTCCTGCGATATTGGTATTGTTGAGGAACAACACCTTGTCCAGGTCATCCTTGGCATAACTCCACTGTTCCAGCTGGATATTCCACGCAGCCTTCTTCAGGCGCAGATCGATGCTGTCAGGATGATAGGCAAGCACACTCGTAGCTGCCGCCAGGGAATCTCGCAGCGCCTTGTTCTGAGCCTTAGAATCGCGCAATGCTACACCATCAACCTTAGAATCAGCCGTCAAATTGTTTTGCTGGGCAAACAGAGGTGTAGCCAGCCAACAACCTATATATAATATGATACTTTTCTTTTTCATGCTGCAAAAATACAAATAGTTATGCAAACAGCCAAAAAAGGAAAGATAAAAGATGTTTAGAATTTTCAAAATAAAATAAACAGGAGCAAAACCCCTTGTTTTTCCGGAGTTTAGCGATACAATATTTATCCTTAAGGAAAAAAATAAATTCCCTTAAGGAAAAATATATATAGCCTTAAGGAAAAATATTCTTTCCCTTAAGACTATTCAAATCAAAATCCTATATTGTAAGAATACTTCTAAAAATCAATCCAGATTAAGCATTCTTGATCCAGTTGACGATCCACTCGCCAACCTCTGTTGTGCCATACTGAGCACCACCCTCAACCTGAATCTCAGGAGTGCGGACATTGGCATCGAGAGAAGCATCTACTGCCTTACGGATCAAGGCGCCCTCCTCGTTCAAACCGAAGTGCTCCAGCAACATGGCTGCAGAAAGAATCTGAGCTACAGGGTTAGCCAGGTTCTTACCAGCTGCCTGTGGCCATGAACCGTGAACAGGCTCGAACAATGGGGTGTGCTCGCCCAATGAGCTAGATGGCTGCAAGCCCATAGAACCGGTGATGCAAGAGGTCTCATCGGTAAGGATATCACCGAAGGTGTTCTCTGTAACGATGACATCGAAGAATGTAGGCTCTGTCAACACACGCATAGACGCATTGTCGATGAACATATAGTCGGTGTTAACCTCAGGATACTGTGGCTCCATCTCCTTGGCAATCTGACGCCAAAGACGAGAAGATGCCAATACGTTTGCCTTATCTACTACTGTCAAGTGCTTGTTGCGCTTCATGGCAAACTCGAAAGCTACCTTCAGGATGCGCTCAATCTCAGGACGGGTATAGATATCAGTATCGTATGCCTTATCGTTATCCTGATACTTCTCACCGAAGTACATACCGCCAGTTAACTCGCGGATAACTACGAAGTCAGCACCCTTCAGAAGTTCATCCTTCAATGGTGACTTGTGGAGCAGGCAATCGAATGTAGCCACTGGGCGGACATTGGCGAAGAGACCCAACTTCTTACGCATAGCAAGCAAACCCTGCTCAGGACGAACCTTGGCTGTAGGGTTGTTGTCGAAACGTGGGTCACCAACTGCTGCGAAGAGCACAGCATCAGCATCCATACAAGTCTTGAAGGTCTCCTCTGGGAATGGATCACCTACCTCGTCGATAGCGTGAGCGCCGCAGATAGCCTCGTTATAAGTAAACTCGTGGTTGAACTTCTCTGCAATGGCCTGCATAACTGCTACGCCCTGCTTCATAATCTCTGGTCCGATACCATCACCGGCGAGAACTGCAATGTTTAATTTCATCTTATTTATAGTTTAAACGTTTTTATTCCTTTATTCCATATCTAAATTCCGAGGCGAAGCCGGCTGTTCGTCACTCTTATCTGCCTCATACATATTGAGCATCTTGAGTGTTGCCTTGATAGCAGCCTCCGTCTGGTCGGCATCCAAGCCTCGGGTGCGCCAGATGCGGTCGCCTTCACGCCAGGTAATGACGGTCTGAACGAGGGCATCGGTACGGCCACCAGGTGGAATGGTTACCTGATAGTTGTCGAGCTTAGGGAAGGTTTTGCCAAGCTTCACCTTGTAGATGTTGCGAAGAGCCTTTACGAAGGCATCATACTGACCATCGCCTGAACTTCTGTCTTCATACTCCTTGCCCTCGATTTCCACCTTCACGCTGGCTATAGGCTTCAATCCATAAGAAGTGGATACCATATAGCTGACCAGCTTCACGTTGTCTTCAGGTGAACTGTGCTTCAACACATCGCTCACGATGTATGGCAGGTCATCCTGGGTTACCAGCTCCTTGCGGTCGCCGAGTTCGGTGATACGCTTGGTCACAGCCTTGGTCTGCTCCGGCGTCAACTCCAAGCCCAGTTCGTTAAGGTTCTGGATAATGTTTGCCTTGCCGGAATTCTTGCCCAGTGCATACTCACGATGTCTGCCGAAACGCTCAGGCACCAGGTCGTTGCAATAAAGCTTGTCCTTGTTGTCGCCATCGGCATGCACGCCAGCTACCTGAGTGAAGACGTTATCGCCCACCACAGGGGTATTCGGAGCCACGGCGATGCCGCTGTATCCCTCAACCAATCGGGAAATATCGTTCAGACGGTCTTCCTTGATATTGGTTTTAGCCCCAAACATATCCTTCAGAATCACCTGTACGCTCGCCAATGGCGCATTGCCGCAGCGCTCGCCCAAACCATTCACGGTAACGTGAAGACCCTTGGCACCACTCAATACGGCAGCCAGCGAGTTGCTCACCGCCAAATCGTAGTCGTTGTGGGCATGGAAATCGAAGTGAGAGTTCGGATAACGGCGAACCATCTGCCGTATATACTCCACACACTGCAATGGGTTCAGAATACCCAAAGTATCAGGAAGCAGGAAGCGCTTGATAGGCAGTTTTACCAATTCGTCCATCATCATGAAGAGATAATCACGACTGTCGCGCATACCGCTCGACCAGTCCTCCAGGTAGAGATTGACGGTGAAATCCTTGCTCAAAGCATAGTCGATGGTCTGCTTGATGTGAGCGAGATGCTCCTCGGGCGACATCTTGAGCTGCTGGGTGCAGTGCTTGTAGCTACCCTTGGCCAAGAGGTTGATGACATGACCGCCGCATTCGGCAATCCAATCCACACTCTTGTTGTTATCCACGAATCCCAATACCTCAACGGAATCCAGTTTACCTATAGTCTTAGCATAACGGCAAATTCGAGCGACAGCATCCTTTTCACCTTCTGACACACGCGCTGAAGCCACCTCAATGCGATCAACATTGATGTCGTGCAACAGCATTCTTGCTATCATCAACTTCTCGTGAGGAAGAAAACTGACACCATTGGTCTGCTCGCCGTCGCGCAGCGTGCTGTCCATGATCTCAATCTCCTTGATGCGGGAATTATCTCTCTTTGCGTTAACGTTCATAATTACTTATTTTTAGCTTCCCAAGCCTCTACCTTGTCACGGTTCTGAACGAGGAAGTCCACATCGTCCAAACCATTCTCCAGGCAGTGCTTCTTGTAGCCGTTGATTTCGAAGTGCTCGCTCTTGCCTGTAGCAAGATTAGTCACGGTCTGGTTAGGAAGATCAACCTTTACCTCTGTCTTGTGATCCTTGTCGATGCTCTCGAAGAGTTCCTTCAGGAATTCCTCGCTTACCACTACTGGCAACACGAGGTTATTCAACTCGTTGTTCTTGTGGATATCAGCAAAGAAAGAACTGATGACTACACGGAAGCCTGCACCTGCGATTGCCCAGGCTGCGTGCTCACGGGAAGAACCTGAACCGAAGTTCTTACCAGCTACGAGGATGACGCCACTGTAGGAAGGGTCGTTCATCACGAAGTCTGGCTTTGGTGTTCCGTCGGCATTATAGCGCCAGTCGCGGAAGAGGTTGTCGCCCATGCCCTCTTTATCAATAGCCTTGAGAAAACGGGCTGGTATGATCTGGTCTGTATCTACATTCTCCAAAGGAAGAGGAATGCAGCTTGATGTAATTACATTGAATTTCTGTTTCATTTCAATTTTTCATTTAACATTGAACACTTAACATTACATAAACTCTCTTGGGTCGGTAATCTTACCAGTGATAGCGGCTGCAGCTGCTACGTATGGGCTGGCAAGGATGGTGCGGGAACCTGGTCCCTGACGACCCTCGAAGTTACGGTTGGATGTACTTACAGAGTACTTGCCTGCAGGAATCTTATCATCGTTCATTGCCAAGCAAGCAGAGCATCCTGGCTGACGGATTTCGAAGCCGGCAGCCTCAACAATCTTATCAATTCCCTCTTCACGTATTTGTTTATCAACTAACCAAGAACCAGGTACAAGCCAAGCAGTTACACCGTCTGCCTTCTTCTTGTCTTTAACCAATGAAGCGAAAGCACGGAAGTCTTCAATACGACCGTTGGTGCATGCGCCCAGGAATACATAATCGATAGGATGACCCTCCAGTTTCTCGCCTGGCTGGAAGCCCATGTAGTTCAGGCTCTTCTTGAAACCAGCCTGCTCTTCCTCTGGAATCTCATCGAGAGTTGGGATGCTTTCGGTGATACCGATACCCATACCAGGGTTGGTACCGTAAGTGATACGTGGTTCGATATCCTTTGCCTCGAAAGTCAACTCCTTGTCGAATACAGCGTCATCGCCACTCTTCAAGGTCTTCCAGTAAGCCACAGCCTTGTCCCACTCTTCAC
>USRA01000022.1 GCA_900557035.1 uncultured Prevotella sp.
TGCAGACCCCTACCCTTGCCCTGATCGTAAACCGCCAGAAGGAAATCGACAACTTTGTTTCCGAGCCTTATTGGGTACTCGCCACCATCTATCGCGACACCCAATTTACGGCTACCAGCGGCAAGTTTACCAGCAAGGAGGAAGGCGAGAAGGCATTCAGCACCATCGCCGGCAAACCCTTCACCGTTACCGACGTAAGCAAGAAGAAGGGAAACGAGGCACCCCCTCATCTCTACGACCTCACCTCACTGCAGGTGGATTGCAACAAGAAGTTTGCCTACTCAGCCGATATTACGCTGAAGCTCATCCAGAGTCTCTACGAGAAGAAATATACCACTTATCCTCGTGTAGATACCCAGTTTCTCACAGACGATATCTATCCGAAATGTCCGCAGATTCTGAATGGCGTAAGCCAGGCAAAGATAGCCAGTCAGCAGAAATACCTGCCGCTCATCCAGCAGCTCGCAGCCACTGGCAAGAAGTTGCCAAAGAGCAAGAAGGTTTTCGATAACAGCAAGGTGACCGACCACCACGCCATCATCCCAACCGGTGTTCCGCCAACCGGACTCACCGATATGGAGGCGAATGTCTATGATCTCATCGCCAAGCGATTCATCAGCGTGTTCTATCCGGACTGTAAATTCTCAACCACCACCGTTCTGGGCGAGGTAATCAACGAAGATGGTCCCAAACCGGAGAAGATAGAGTTCAAGGTGAGCGGCAAGGAGATTTTGGAACCAGGCTGGCGAGTAGTCTATGCCAAGGATGCGAAGAATGCCGATGATGACGATGCTTCTGATAACACCATCGGAAATGCAGACTCAGGAAACGGCGCCAAGAAGGAAGTGGTAGAAGAAAGAACCCTCCCATCCTTCACAAAAGGCGAATCGGGCGAGCATCAGCCTACCCTGACCGAGAAATGGACCACTCCACCTAAGTATTACACCGAGGCAACCCTGCTCCGTGCGATGGAGACTGCGGGTAAATTCGTGGAAGACGAGGAGCTTCGTGCAGCTTTGAAGGAGAACGGAATCGGTCGTCCATCATCCCGTGCCGGCATCATCGAGACTCTCTTCAAGCGCCACTACATCCGCCGCCAGCGCAAGAATCTGATGGCAACCCCGACAGGTATCGAGCTCATCGACACCATCCACGAGGAACTTCTGAAGAGTTGTGAGCTGACCGGTATCTGGGAGAAGAAGCTCCGAGACATCGAGCACAAGACCTACGACCCAGCCGAATTCATCAACGGTTTGAAAGAGCAGATCAACCAGATTGTCATCGATGTCTTATCGGATAACAGCAACCGAAGAGTAACCATCATGACAGAGGAAGATCTCAAGAAAAAGCCGGCAACCAAGAAAGCAACAGCCAGGAAGTCACCAGCCAAGAAGAAGGATGAAGATACAGCCCAGAATGCAAGTTCTCAACCAGTTCCTGCTCCTCAGGCTTCAGCCGACCCAATGGTAGGCAAGCCTTGTCCGCTCTGCGGCAAGGGCGTCATCATCAAGGGCAAGACCGCCTATGGTTGCAGCAACTGGAAATCTGGCTGTCAATATCGCCAGCCATTCTCACAGATGTAGTTTCCTGTTTTTAAAATCAGGGGTTTCTATTTCTAAATTATATGAAGCAGATTAGATTTTTTATGAAGCAGATTTAAATATTATATGAAGCAGATTAGATTATACCAAATCATAACAGCCGTCTGCTGCCTCCTTCTGATAAGCTGCGGCATTGACAAGAACCTGAAGAAGGGAGAGAAATTCCTTTCTTTAGGCGAATACTATGATGCTGCCGACCAATTCAAGCAAGCCTACACCAAGACACCTCCCAAGGAGCGTGAAAACCGAGGAAAGCTAGCCTTGAAGATGGCGCGCTGCTACAACAAGATCAATGCTACCCCCAAGGCTGTGAATGCTTACCGCAATGCCATCCGCTATAACCAGGCTTCCCTCGATGATCGTCTGGCTTACGCCCGTCTGCTCCAGAAAAACGGTGATTACAGGCAGGCTGAAAAGGAATTCAGAATCCTCGTGGATTCCATGCCCAACAATATTCTTGCCCAGAACGGATTGAAATCTGCCCAGATGGCTCCCAGCTGGAAAAAAGCCGGAAGCAGATATCAGGTAAAGAAAATGGATGTCTTTACCTCCCGAAGAGCCGATTATTCACCGATGCTCCTGGGCGATGAATACGAACAGCTCTACTTCACCTCCACCCGCAACGAAGCACAGGGAGATGAACTCTGCGGAATCACCGGAACCAAGGCAGGCGATATCTTCTATTCTGAAAAAGACGACAAGGGAAAATGGAGCAGACCGGAAGCCATCGCCACTGGTCTGAATACCGACTATGATGAGGGAGCCTGCTGCTTCACTCCCGATGGCAGGGAAATGTATCTCACCCAATGCGTCACCGATCCAGCCTCTCCCCGATTTGCCCAGATTGTCACCTCTTCCCGTTCGGATGCTGCCTGGGGAAAGGTTCAGAAACTGGAAATCACCCAGGATACCTTGAGTACCTACGCCCACCCTGCCGTCAGTCCTGATGGCGAATGGCTCTATTTCGTCTCCGATATGCCGGGCGGATTGGGTGGTTACGATATCTGGCGTGTGCGCATCACTCCTTCAGGTCTGGGAGGTGTGGAAAACCTCGGTGCCCCTATCAATACTCCGGGCGACGAGATGTTCCCTACCTTCCGTCCCAATGGCGACCTTTATTTCAGCAGTAACGGTCATATCGGAATGGGCGGTCTCGACATCTACATCGCCCGAACAGACGAAAAGACCCAGCAGTATAAGATAGAGCACCCCGGCTATCCCCTCAATTCAGAAGCAGATGATTTCGGAATGACCTTCGAGGGACTGCACAACCGTGGCTTCTTCTCTTCCAACAGAAAGGATGGCCGCGGCTACGATCATATCTATTCTTTCGAAAATCCGGAGATTGTCACCACGATGAAGGGATGGGTTTACGAAAAAGACGGCTACGAACTTCCTGCCGCACAGGTGATGGTAGTAGGCAACGATGGCACCTACAGGAAACTGCCGGTCAAGAGTGACGGTTCGTTTACGCTGCCTATCCATCCTAAGGTAGATTATCTGGTGATGGCTACCTGCAAGGGATTCCTCAACCACAAGGAGGAATTACGGATAGATTCGGCGAAGGAGAGCAAGGAGTACGTGCTCCAGTTCCCGCTGGCTTCCATCTCAGCCCCAGTACTCATCGACAACATCTTCTATGATTTTGACAAAGCTACCCTGACGCCAGCCAGCACCCAGGCTCTGGATAAGCTCGTAGCCTTGTTGAAAGAGAATTCCCACGTAACCATCGAACTGAGTGCCCATTGCGATTACAAAGGCAACAGCGAGTACAACAAACGATTGTCTCAGCGCCGCGCCCAGTCGGTAGTAGATTACCTCATAGCTCACGGCATCGAAAAAGAGCGCCTTACCCCTGTGGGATATGGCAAGGAACGCCCGAAGACAATCCGCAGGAAGCTCACGGAGAAATATCCTTGGCTGAAGGAAGACGATGTGCTCACCCAGGATTTTATCCTCAAGCAGACCAAGGAGCATCAGGAGATATGCAACCAGCTGAACCGCCGTACCGAGTTCAAAGTGCTCCGCACCACCTATAAGATGTTCGACAACGAGTGTAACCTGCAGAACCCGCCAAAGTCAAAGCCAAGACAAGAGAAAGAATCCGAAGGCAACGGATATAAAATCAATTTTGATATGGAACGTATAAAGTTTAAGTTGGGCATCGAGCCCAACCCAAACTTACCAAGAAAGCTACGCTCAGGATTATCCCCCAACATGTTTTTGCATGAAACATGAGTGGCAACAAAAAAATATGACTAAGAGCAAAACTAGTCAACAAAAAGTATGACTAAGTTTTAGCTAGTCAACTGGTTTTATAAATAAGTATTAACCGAGTCAACTCGTCTTATAAATAAGATAAAAAGTGGTCAACCAAAATCGTTAAACCACAGAACAGAATAAAAGTATTTTATCCTAGGCATAATCTATGTTCAACAACTTTGAACATAACTTTCATCTCTATAAAAAAACTCTTTCTGGGGTTAGAAGTCCATTCTTCTACTAGCAGAAAGAGTTTTTTCTTATCTTATCGATTGATAATCCTATTTATAGGAACAATCTATCACCTGTAATCTAATAGGGTCCTATCATCTGGCATCCGCCACTTCATTATATCCCCAGACCATCACGAGGACTACGATGCCTGCCAGCATCATCAGGAGATTCTGCGTCTGCGTGATAGCATCAGTCAAATGGGTAAGGGCACGTGAACCGGTCAGCAGGAAATCTATCTTCATAGAGAAGAGCCAACCCTGTATCTGCTCCCATCCCTGGCAAACCACAGCAGCAACTATGCCGACAGCCACACAGGCTGCCGTCCACAGATGTTCCAATCGGCGACGCTTAGCCAATGCCTGCATCACCCTATCAGAGAATCCATCATCCGGAACCTCCTCCATCTTGTTATCAGCAAAGAAAGCCTGAAGGAGCTGATCGTCTGTGGCGCTCAGCGGTTCAAGCTCCATACCATTCATATTATCAATCATTTTATCGGTCATAACCATTATGCTTTAAGTAACTTGCAAGTTTCTGTTTTCCACGAGAGAGATGCGACTTGATGGTGCCTTGCGCCATTCCCGTCACCTCTGCAATCTTATCTATAGAGAGACCATCCATCAGCTGCAGCGTGATGCATGTCCGTTCGTTATCGCTCAATATCCGTAGGGCATTGAGCAAATCCATCTTCAGTCCGGCGTTCACTCCCTGCGCATTCTGTCGGGCAACAGCCGGCGTATCGATGTCTTGGGTTTCCTTATGACTGCGGGTATAATCATACCACACATTATAGGCGATACGATAAAGCCAAGTGGAGAAGCTGGCTGTACCCTTGAAACTCGCCAGATGGGTATAAGCCTTCACAAAGGTATCCTGCGCCAAGTCGTCACTCAGCTGCGCATCCCCCAGCGTCTGCCGCAGGAAGAACCCACGAATAGGTGATTGATACTTCTTGACCAGCAAGTCGAACGACTTGCGGTCGTGAAGCATCACCACCTTCGTGACGAGAGAAATATCGGATAACTTTTCCACTATATATTAACTAATAATTGTTGTTTGATTTTTACACCGGAGTTCCATTATAACCTGTACCCTGATTGCCATGACGGTTTTTCCACCAATCCTTGATGGCAGGAAGCGAACCTATCAGGGTCTGCCCCAATCCATAGAAGAAGACCAGGGCTCCGATACCAGCCAGGAAGTCAGCATCCCACCATGAGAACATGGCGCACAAGCCAGCTCCCAGAAAGGCATTTCTCAATCCTCGCTTCACCAGATATTCATCGCTCTGCTTGTCTATCGGACGGTCGCCTTCCGGAACATTGATGCCCTTCTCCATCGCCATCTCCGCCAACTTCATCCGGTCGTTGTGGCGACGAATCAGATATCTGATAACCAAAAACACGATGATCAGCGGAGCAAAGACAAACAGCAGTCCGAAGATGATACAGAAGATGATGATAACAGACAGCGCCCCGCCACCAAATACCGAACCGATGAAATCGAAAGGATCATCATAGTTGCCCAGACTATACTTGGAATGATAAGCACGGTTGTCATTGTCATCTGCATCAGCATAGTCGGAAGTATCCGTAGCGGTTGTATCAGAATAGGCTTCAATAGCCTCATCATCCTGAGCCGCGGATGCCTGCTCGGCTGTAGCCTGCTTGTCTTCCTGCTTTGCTGCGGCAGGAGAAGCCTGCTTATCCACCTGTTGGGTAGTTGGATGATACCGATGTTTTGGAGCAGAAGATGCCAGAGATACCTGGGTAGCTCCGATGCTCATAATGAGCGCCAATGTTAATATCGCTTTCTTCATATCTAACAATATTTTTATAGTTTTACCTTGTTTTTTATTATTTTTTCTATGTCTTAGACGCATCTCTTGGGAAATAAGTTGCAAAGAAACAAAATTTTTCTTATTTTTGCAAACAAAATCAAGAATAAAGGCATAAAATGAAGACATTACCAGAAGATTTCATCAAATATACCCAAGAGTTGATGGGCGATGAACTGTTCCAGCAACTGAAACAGGGCATCACCGAGGGAGAAGCACCTACCAGTATCCGCCTCAATCCTTTCAAATGCAAGGAGGGAGAAGATGTAAGGATGGAGAATTCTCCCGAAAATGGAGAACGGCTAGTAGAGGGCGAACCGATTCCATGGTGCCCTTCCACCGGTCGCTATCTCTCCACCCGTCCTAACTTCACCTTCGACCCATGGCTCCATGCCGGAAAGTATTATGTGCAGGAAGCTTCTTCCATGTTTGTGGATCTGGTGATTAGACAACTCGTTCACGAACCCGTGATGATGCTTGATCTCTGTGCGGCTCCAGGTGGAAAATCTACCGCAGTCCGTGCTGCCCTGCCGGAAGGTAGTCTTCTTTTCAGCAACGAACCGATGCGCACCCGCTCGCAGATTCTTGCAGAGAATATCCAGAAGTTCGGTCATCCCGATATGATCGTCACCAACAACTATCCACGCGACTACAAGAAGTCGAAGCTTCAGTTTGATGTCATCCTCACAGATGTTCCCTGCTCCGGCGAAGGTATGTTCCGCAAGGATGATGGCGCCATCAGCGAATGGAGCCTGCAGAATGTGGATAACTGCTGGCACCTGCAGCGCGAAATAGTAAGCGATATCTGGAACTGTCTGAAACCCGGCGGTCTCCTCATCTACTCTACCTGCACCTTCAATGCCCACGAAGACGAAGAAAATATCTCCTGGATTTGTGAGGAACTGGGGGCTGATCCTATCGCACTCAACGATATCGATGAAGCATGGAATATCACGGGCAATCTCATCGGCACAGACATCCCTGTCTATCGTTTCCTCCCAGGAAAGACCCGCGGAGAAGGCATCTTCCTTGCAGTACTCAGAAAAGAGGGAGAACCGGAAATGGAAAAGGAAGATAAGAATAAGAAGAAAGACAAAAATAAGAATAAGAATAAGGATAAAGGAAAGAACAGAGGAAACAAGGGAAAGAGTCAGCAGGTTCCAACAGACTGGCTGAAGTCTTCAGACTATGAAACGATAGCCGAAGACGATAACTTCTATGCCATCCCAAGCCGTTGGAAAAACATCTACGAGGATGCTGCCAGAAACCTGAAGGTGATACATGCCGGCATCAAACTGGGAACAAGCAAGGGGAAAGACATCATCCCCGACCAGAGTCTGGCACTCTCCACCGAGCTCAACACAGCAGTTTTCCCACAGGTAGAACTATCCTACGAGGATGCTATCCGCTACCTGCGCAAAGAGGCAGTGAATCTTCCTGCAGATACTCCCAAAGGCTACGTGCTCGTTACCTATCAGCAGATGCCTCTGGGCTGGGAGAAGAACATCGGCAACCGTGCCAACAACCTCTATCCACAAGAGTGGAAAATCAAGAGCAGCCACGTGCCGGAAGAACCCTGTGTTATCAGCAAGAAATAAGTATCAAGAAACAAAAAAGAATTCATCAAGAAGAACCAATCATCAGGAATGAATATGCTCAGCATCATCGCTTGTATCTCTAAAGATAATAGAGCAATCGGCTACCAGAACCGATTGCTCTATCATTTACCATCAGATATGGTCCGCTTCCGTGAACTTACCACGGGTCATACCATCGTGATGGGCAGAAAGACATTTGAATCTCTCCCCAACGGTGCTCTTCCGCATCGCCGCAACATCGTTGTCTCCCGCAGCATGAAAGAGCTGGAGGGCTGCGAAGTGTATCCTAATCTGGAAGCGGCATTAAAGGCTGCAGAAAGCCCTCAAGAGACTTTCATCATTGGCGGAGCAAGCATCTATCACCAGGCTCTTTCTGCAGCCCGGAAACTCTATCTCACCATCGTGGACCAGGAGCCGGAACAGGCAGATACCTTCTTCCCTGCCATCAACTATTCTGCCTGGGAAATGACAGAAAAAGAAATGAGGAATGAAAACGGGTTGTCGTTCTCATTCCTCACCTATATTAGAAAATAAATCCTTATTCTTCTATATTAGAAAAAAATCTTATTCTTCTGTCATCTCATCTTCATCATCAGAAACCTGCTGAATATCCTTCAGAGAAAGCTGACGGTCGATGGCTGCATTGAAGGAGATGATGGTCTCGCTTCTGGAAAGGCCCAATGGCTGCAACTTATCGTGGATAATCTCCAGGAGATGGTGGTTGTTGACTGCATAAATCTTGATGAACATATCAAAACCGCCAGTAGTATAATGACACTCTACAACCTCAGGAATCTTCTTGAGTTCTTCTACCACCTGATCAAACTTCTCAGGTTCCTTGAGAAACAATCCCATATATGCACAGGTTTCGTAACCAATCTTCTCTGGATCGATTACAAATTGAGAGCCTTTAATAATGCCAAGGTTAGTGAGTTTAGCTACACGCTGATGAATGGCAGCACCGCTTACATTACAAGCACGTGCTACTTCCAGAAATGGAATTCGGGCATCCTGAGAAATCAGCTTCAGAATATGCCTATCTAATGAATCTAATACTTGTTTTGCCATAATTAATTATTATTTGCCTGCAAAGGTAGCACTTTTCTTAAAAAAAAGCAACTTTTCTAATAAAAAAAATAATAAATTAATATTATTTTTCCTTTTAGAGCATATTATTTCCTATTTTCAACAGCAGAATAGCTTATTTTCAGTGCCTTTGCCTGGCGCAGCGCCTGCTTCACATCGGTAATCACTCCCATTTTGGTGTCCTGATCTGCCTTGATGGAAACGGTCATCAGTTTCTGGTCTTCAGGCGACATCCGCTTCTTCTCGGCAGAGATATAATCCTGCACATCTGAAACACTGACAAACTTGTCATTCATCTGTATCTGAGTACCTGAGCCGTATTTGCCTTGCAGGTCCTTGGTTGGCTTTCCTATATAAATATGACTTACAGCCGACTTCTTGGTCAGGCGTGTGAGATTCTTTCCTTCAGGCATACGGCATTCCACCTTTAAGGTAACCTGTCGCATGTGGGTAACAATCATAAAGAAAAAGAGTACCGAGAATATCAAATCCGGCAAAGATGAGGTATTCAATTCCGGAACCGAATGCGATTTTTTACGAAAATTCATCATTTGGTGCCTCCTTTCTCCGGTGTTGACTGGGTTTCCTGTTTCTCTTCCGTATCAGCATCTACACTCTTGTCTTCATGAGTCATCGCATTGGCATACGACTCCGTAATGCGCTGAGGACAGAGTTTACGCACCTGCTCCTTCTGATCATTGCTCAAAAGCGCATAGTCTCTATGATATTTTTTCTGGGCTGCCTCATTGCGAAGTTGCGCATAGGCTTCCATCAATTCATTCTGCATCTGGAAATAAAGGTTGTAGTTGGCATCACGGTCGCTCTCTATGGAAATCAGATGCTTCTTACCCTGGCGATGCACAAAGCGGACGGTTTCTTGCTTCAGATCTTCCAGCTTCACCGGCTGGTTGTTCACCAGCAGCGTATCTCCAGCCGTAAGATGAATCGCCATCAGATTGCTCTTATCCACCACCGATTCCTGCTGCTCCTTCTTCTGAGGTTCAGGCGAAGGAAGCTGGCGCAACAATCCCTTATCCACATCCATGGATGTGGTTACAAGGAAGAATATCAGCAGCATAAACGAGATGTCGGCTGTTGAGGTGGTATTCAATCCCGGAGTTTCGTTACGATTCCTTCTTATCAGCATTGCGTTATGATATGATACTAACTATTTTTTTAATTGATAATTACAGGCAGTTACTGCTTCTTTCGGATATATCGGGTGGCACCGAAGCAAACGGCTCCAATACCTGCCAGCAACATCAGCAGCGAGGTGATGACAAACATATCAGAAAGTTTCAGCCACAACCAGTCGGTGTAGTTCTCGCCATTGATGAGCATCGGGGCGGAACCTCCCAAGAGGAAGGTAAGAATCAGAACTGCCAGCAAGGTAAGCCAGGTAATGCGGAAGATACGACGCACCGGCACACCATTCACCACAGCTTCCGACTGACTGCTCCGGTAATCCTTCACCATCGAATAGACCGCCAAGCCTACTCCTCCTATCAGGAAAAGCCACATCAGGAAGATGAGCACATCGGTAAAAAGAGGGGCATTGAAGTCGGGGTTCTCATCGAAAGGCAAATCATAGCCGATCAGATAGAACAGACCGAAAACCAGCACAGCCAAACCTATCATCATACGGAAAACCTTCTGCGATATCTGTTCGGCAGACTTGTTATTTCGAACTTTGAACTTTGAACTTTGAACTTTGAACATGGAACTTTGAACTTTGTTTCTTCACTCTTCACTTATTCTTGGCGATAATATCCATTAAAGTTACAGCCGATTCTTCCATCTGACTGGTGAGATGCTCCACCTTGGAAAGGATATAGTTATAGAACACCATCAGAATCAAGGCAACAATGATACCGAAGATGGTAGTAATCAGTGCCACCTTCATACCCGAAGCCACAATGGTAGGACTGATATCTCCCGCCTGCTGAATCTGGTCAAAAGCCATTACCATACCAATCACCGTACCCAGAAATCCGAGCGAAGGAGCCATGGCGATAAAAAGCTTAATCCAGGAACATCCCTTCTCCAGGTTGGCAGCCTGCACGGTACCATATCCACTTACCGAGCGCTCGATATCATCGAGATGCTCATCAATATGCATCAATCCCTGATAGCAGATAGAAGCTACAGGTCCGCGGGTATTGCGGCAAAGTTCCTTGGCACCTTCCACATCCCCTGCCTCTACCTTCTGGTCGATATCCTGCATCAACTTCTTGGCATTGATTTCAGAAAGACTGAGATAGATAATGCGCTCAATACAGAAAGCCAAACCCACAATGAGAGCGATGGCAACGAGCGACATAAAGCCGGCATTACCCTCTATGAACTTCGTCTTAAGAGCTTGATGAAATCCGATATTCTCGTCTTGTGCCATGACAGGCAGAGAACACATTACTGTGAAAATGAATATTGCGAAACGCGCAATAGCTGTATTTTTCTTCATAATCATATATACCTTATTATATATATAAAAAAAGCGGAAAGAGGGGGATTCGAACCCCCGATTCCCTTTAGGGGAATACACGCTTTCCAGGCGTGCCTCTTCAGCCACTCGAGCACCTTTCCAGTTTCGGAGTACAAAATTATCACTTTTTATTCGAAAAGCCACATATTCGTGTGCTTTTTACATTTCTTTAACTAGAGAACATATAAAACAAGCGCCCTGAGAGGACAAAAGCTGCATAAAAGGAAGCTTTTGCCCTTTCAGGGCGACTTGTTGGTTCTTACTTCTCAGGAATAATCTCGAAGATTTCTGCTGTGCCCTCAATCTGAACCTTGGCAGCCTTCTTCACCAATTCTACCTTGCAGAATGACTGATCGATGCTGGTTGTTGCCAATACCTTACCCTTGGCATTCAACTGACGGCAAACGACAGAGCTGCCAGGAGCAACCTTCAGCAAGAATGTATAGCCGGTAACACCCTTCTCTACGCCAAAGGTGAGAGTTCCCTCATTTGTGAATGAGGTGCAAGGGTTCTCATCGAAACCATACATCGCTGCCTGCATATCCTTAGCCTCTACTGTAAAGCTCAAACGCTCTGGAGTAGTTGGGTTCACCTCGAAGGTACGGACTGCAGCCCAGTTGCGCTTGTCTGACTTCAATTTCTTGATGCGGATATAACGAGCCTCAACTGGTGAATCGGTCTTCCAGTTGATGATATACTGCTTCTTCAACTCGCCAGTCAGCGCCTTCCATTCCTTTCTGTCAAGAGAATACTCCAACACGGTGTTGTCGAAGTAATCCACATCATCCACAGAGTTACGTCCCTGAAGGATTCTTACCTCAGAAACAGAACGTACACAACCTAAGTCTGCACCAATCCAGTCGCCAGTGTTCTGACCATTACCTGATGTATAATAGGTAGTAGAATCATTGTCAAACATCGCCTTGCTCTGGGTAGTTCTCAAGGTTGCATAAGTACCGATACCCTTATAGAAAGCAGGCACCTTGCCAGTCAACTTCTTGAAGAATCCAGAAGCCATATCATCCATAGACTGCTCATAGAATGGCTGCAATACCATGGTTCCAGACTTATGCTTCTCGTAGGCAGCTACATCTTCCTTGCTCATGCGGTTGTTTACGTAGCCCTCCCAGAATGCCTGGTCGTTGCCAGCCTTGTATTCCTTGATAAGACTCATGGTCTTCAAGCCACGGTCGCCCAACTTGCCAAACTCAGTCAACCAAGGACGGAGTTCCTTCATCAGCAGGGCATTCTTGCAGTTTGCCTCCATCTGAGCAGGCGCATTCTTCACTCTTACAAACTCGCTCTGCAGGGCATTGAACTCGGCATCGGTGAAGTTATCGATGCGGAAGCTCTTGGTCTCCCATGATTCGATACGGCGATAACCGGTCTCGGTATCGCATGAGTGCATAGCGAATGTGCGATAAGCATCGTGTGCCTCTGGAGTCAGATCTACCAGACCACGTTCCCAGTTGTCGAGCGGATTATAGTTGGCGATATTCCAAGAATAGTCGGCTACACCATAGAGTGCCAGCTTGGAAGCCTCACCATGCTCCATTGGGTTGCTCACGAAACCACAGAGATCCTTGTTGGTCAGGTCGGTCTGCAAACCGTAGGTAGGACCCTGCATGATGATATGGCGTGCATAATCTGTTACAGGGAAGTTCCACCAGTAGTAAGCAGGACGCTTGATACGAGAGTTCACCCAGTCGAGAGTCTCGCGGGTCAAGTCGCTACATACAACATCACCCGTCCAGAATACGTTGATAGATGGATCGAGGGTATTACCGAAGATAGCGAGAGAACCAGTTGGTTTTGGATTCGCCCAGAGACGGGTATAATCGGTAGGACACATCACGAGCGGTGTAACATCACCCTTAGCCTTCACAAACTCCTTAGCCAGGCGGTTCAAGAGTTCAGACTGCTTGACAGGATTGGCACCCTCGCCGGAAATATCATCAAAGAAGATAGCGAAAGAACGCACACCGAGGTCGTACATCAAGTCAAGCTTGTGAACCAGATTCTGATAGTCTTCCTCGTTCCACTTAATATCCTGTCCTGGATGGATAGCCCATACGAAATCTACACGGTTGCGGCGGCAAGCCTGTACGAGTTCACTGATGTTCTTAGCCTCTTTCTCTGGATAAGGCAAGCGCCAGTTAGGGCAGCTGTGATAAGGATCATCCTTTGGACCATAAAGATAGGTGTTCATCTTGTTCTTTCCATAATAATCAATGAGGGAAAGACGCACCTGATGAGACCAAGGCTCACCATAGAAGCCCTCTACAACACCACGGTTAGGAAGATCAGGGTAGTCGTTGCAAGTGGTATAAGGCATCTGGCCCTTTGCCATCTCGCTGTTTACAATCTGGCGCAAGGTCTGCAAGCCATAGAAAGCACCACGCTCATCGTATCCCACAATCTGGATTCCCTTGGCATCAGCCTTCAGGCTGTAAGCACCTGATACAGGCTTCACTCCAGCCTTAGCTGCAAGCTTCTCACCGAAATCGATGGTCAGGCGAATTCCCTTGGCGTTAGCGGTCAGGAACTTCACATCATCAGCAAACTTACCTTTCTTGTCAATCACCTTGACACCCTTCTGCAGGTCGAGTCGGTTAGCAGCATCCACATTCAGGAGATGTGGTGTAGGACTCACGATGAGTCCGTGATGATCCAGTTTTTTACCTGGAATCATGTTCACGTCCTGCTTTTCAGAACGCTGGCCGCTCAGGTCTTGTGCCTGAGTGCCCTGTGCAAATGCAGCCATCAGAAGGGCTGCCATTAACATTTTTCTTGTCATAATGAATAGTTTGGTTAAGGATTTATATTTTAAATACTTTTTCTACGGTTTCATTGGTTTGCTTGGCAAATTCTTCTTCGCTTACGCCGTAGGCTTTCGCCAAGGTTTTAAGTACTTCTACCACGAAGGCACTCTCGTTGCGCTTGCCTCGGAATGGAACGGGAGCCATATAAGGGCTATCGGTTTCCAAAACGATGCGATTCATCGGCACCACGGCAGGGAGATCTTCTCTGAGATGACTGCTCTTGAAAGTAGAAACACCGCCGATACCCAACACGAAGTTATCGAACGAGAGCAATTCCTCAGCCTCCTTCTGATTGCCCGTAAAGCAATGGAAGACACCCCCAGGAAGTTCCTTTTCGTATCGGCGCAGCAGATGAACCATCTCATTCTGCGCTTTCCGACAATGAATCATCAGGGGGAGTCGGGTCTCTACCGACCATTTCACCTGCTCCTCGAATGCCTCCAGTTGCTCATGCTCGAACTCACGGCTCCAGTAGTAATCCAGTCCTACCTCGCCCACAGCGATAAAGTCAGCAATCTGTGGAGAATCAGCCGTCTGCCCAACATTTCCCGTCATGCGATGCTCCTCCAATATCTTTCGGAGTTCAGCCAGCTGCTCCTTCCAGTCAGCCTTCACCTCTTCAGGATGCAAACCAATCATGGGATAGGCATAACCCGGATAGTCCCGACTCAATGCCAGGACAGCGTGCGTGGTCTTCACGTCGATGGCAGGCAAGAACACCTTGCCTACCCCCGCTTCTCTGGCACGAGCGAAAGCCTCCGCTCTATCCTCATCAAACTCTTCTGCATCGAGATGAGTATGCGTATCTATTACTTTGAACATAGAACTTCTTTACTTTGAGCTTTGAACTTTATGATTAGTACTGACGCTTCATCATTTTCTGTGCATACTTCGCCAGCTCTTCCTTGCGCTCAGCAGGCACATTCACAACATCGAGATACTTCTTGCTCTGCTCGAAATAATAGGCAATCTTATCCTGTGCCATCTTGTCGATACCAATCTCGTTATAGAGACGGGTAACAGCAGCAACCTTCTCATTGCGGTCGAATTCCTTGGCATCCACCCATTTCTGGAGTTCAGCACGCTGGGCATCGTTGGCATGGTTGAAGGCATTGATGAGCATGAAAGTCTTCTTGTTGGAAGTGATATCACCACCGATAGCCTTACCGAACACCTTGGAATCACCATATACATCGAGGAAATCATCCTGCAGCTGGAAAGCCAAGCCAATCTGCTCGCCAAACTTATAGAGATTGTCAGCATCCTCTGCAGAAGCATCAGCCAGGATGGCACCAATCTTCAGGGCACAAGCCAGAAGCACACTGGTCTTGAGGCGAATCATCTCGATATATTCCTCTTCCTTCACATCATTGCGGTTCTCAAACTCCATATCATACTGCTGTCCCTCTCCAATCTCAAGGGCTGTATTGGTAAAGAGCTTCATCACCTTGGCAAGATGCTGTTCGTCACACTGTGCCATTCTCTCGTAAGCCAACACCAACATACTGTCACCTGAGAGGATAGCTGTATTGGCATCCCACTTCTTGTGTACAGTCTCATGACCACGACGGAGGTCTGCATTATCCATCAGGTCGTCGTGCAAGAGAGTATAGTTGTGATAGGTCTCAAGAGCTATCGCATTCATCAGAATCTTCTCAGGATCATTCTTGAAGAGATTGTATCCCAAGAGCATTAAAACAGGGCGAATACGCTTTCCACCTAAAGAGAGTACGTACTTCACCGGTTCGTAAAGCGACAATGGTTTACGATTGTATGGGAGATTTGCCAGGAAATCATTCACCATTACCAATAATTCTTCTGATGTCTTCATATCTATCATATTTCTAATTTATAATATCTGATTTAAAATCTGTCTTGAAATTGAGTATTTAGTTATTTTATCTCTTATAACTTGAATACCACCGGAACGGCAATCATGGTACGGCACACCTTGTTCTTGTCCATACCCGGTTTCCATTTGGGCATCATTTTCATTACGCGGAGAGCTTCTGCATCAAGGGCAGCATCCACCGAGGTACTGACCTTGGTATTGGCGATGCTTCCATCCTTGTTCACGATGAAGGTAACCACCACCGTGCCCTGTACCTTGTTGTTCTGCGCCACCTGCGGATACTTCAGGTTCTTGGTAAGCCATTGCATAAATGCCGACCAGCCTCCCGGAAACTCCGGAATCTTCTGCACCACGGTAAACTTGATAGGAGCCTCAGCCTGTGTATCAGTCGGATCCACCGCCGTTTCAGGAGCCGCCTCCTTCACGTCAGCCCCTTCCACTACACCCGAGCCATCACCGATTACCAGCTCGCTGGTAGTAGTACTGATCTTTTCCGGTGTCTTCTTGACCATTTGCTGCTCGGTAGGTTTCACCTCCTGGGTGATAGCCTGCGAGGCAGGTGCCTTCGCCATAGCCTCCGCACTCACCATATCTTTCTGATCGGGCGGAGTTGACATTTCCATATCTTGCGAAAGATCCTCAAAGTTCTCAGCCCAGTCGTCATCCCCCTGCGGATTTCTGGAATATTGCAATCCTACAAAAAGAAGCGTAAAGGCAATAAGGAGTCCCAGCAGGAAAAAGGTTACCCGCTTGTCCTCCAACTGTGCACGATCTGATTTCTTTATTTCCACAATATCTATTATCTACTATTTGCAGACTTGTTCACCCGATTTTAGGGTCCAAACTGCAATATTTTACATTCTCTTTCGTTATTTTCTACGAAAACATTGCAAATTTACGTCTTATTTCTCAAAAAAGCCGTATCTTTGCCAAAGAATTAGATATTTTAAATGAAAAAAGTTGTTTTTTCCATTATATTGACGCTTTTCGCGACAAAAATGGGGGCTCAAGAGAGTCAGACGGGGTATAACTTCCTCCGACTCCCCGTCAGTGCCCATGCTGCAGCCTTGGGAGGCGATAACATCACCTTGATAGAAGATGATGCGGCACTTGCTTTCCATAACCCAGCCCTGCTGGCATCGGTGAACGACCGTACCCTCAACTTCAACTACATGAACTATATGAAGGGGGTGAATATGGCATCAGCTTCATTCAACCACATCGCCGGAGAGAAGGCTTCGTGGGCGGTTGCGGCCCAGTATGTGGATTATGGCAAGATGAAGCAGACCGATGAGAACAACATCCAAATGGGTGAATTCTCGGCTAAGGATATCTGCCTGGCGGGTACTTTCTCCTACCTGCTCAGCGAACGCATCGTGGGTGGCATCACCGCCAAATTCATCACCTCGTATATCGGTGATTACAACTCTATCGCCATGGGAGTGGATTTAGGTCTCAACTATTACGACCCCGACTATGAGTGGTCGGTTTCAGCAGTAGCCAAAAATCTGGGTGGACAGCTCAAGGCTTATGATGAAGAATACGAGAAGATGCCGATCGACCTACAAGTGGGTGTCAGCAAGCACTTCATTAATACTCCTTTCCGCATTTCAGCCACTTTGGTGAATCTGAACCATTGGGATAAGGGACTTAGAAACCATGCGGTATTAGGTGCCGATCTGCTGTTGAGCGAAAGCCTCTGGCTGGGAGCAGGCTACAACTTCCGACGCCACGATGAAATGAAAATCGTAAACGGAGAAGATGAGACCAGCAGCCATGGAGCCGGATGGTCGTTTGGTGGCGGTATCAATCTGGAGCGCTTCCATCTCAACATCGCCTACGGCAAATACCATATCAGCAGCAACAGTCTGCTGCTGAATATCGACTACAGATTATAAAATACTGATTATAGAATAGAATACTGATTATAGAATAGATAAACTTTTCAGATTTAAAGATATGAAGAAGATTACAATAGCAATTGACGGTTACTCTTCTTGTGGAAAGAGTACCATGGCAAAGGATCTTGCCAAGGAAATCGGATATGTGTATGTAGATACAGGTGCAATGTATCGCTCAGTTACGCTCTACGCCTTGCGTCACCAGCTTTTCGATGAGGATGGCAAGGTAAAGGTTGCAGAGTTAGAGACCGAGATGCCAAACATCAACATCTCTTTCAAGTTCAACGCCGGCACAGGTCGCCCAGACTGCTACCTCAACGGTGAGTTGGTAGAAAAGGAGATCCGCTCGCTGGAGGTTTCCAATCACGTAAGCCCAGTGGCAGCCATCCCATTCGTAAGAGAGGCTTTGGTAGCCCAGCAGCAGAAGATGGGCGAAGACAAGGGCATCGTCATGGATGGCCGTGACATCGGTACCACCGTTTTCCCTAATGCAGAACTGAAGATTTTCGTTACGGCAAGCTCTCAGGTAAGAGCACAGCGCCGTTTCGATGAGCTCAAGGAGAAAGGAATGCCTGCCGATTTCGAGGCAATCCTGAAGAATGTAGAGGAGCGTGACTACATTGATACTCATCGTGAGACCTCTCCTTTGCGCAAGGCTGATGATGCCATCACACTTGACAACAGTGAGATGACAATTCCGGAACAGAAGGAATGGTTGATGGAACAGTATCAAAAAGCCACAGAAAAGTAACAAAAAGCTACTTTGTTGAAGAAAGGATAGAGAATATTGCAAAAATATATTAAAATCTCAGTTTAATATAATAAAACAACCATTTTAAAGAATTGGCTTTGCAAAAAAACGTTGTTTTATTTATCTTTGCAACCATAATGACAAAGTAGTAATGATATAGATTATAAATTTTGAGTTAATTACTGTTTTTTGAAGGTGATAAGTCCTCGTGAGAAGATTTATCACCTGTTTTTATTTGATGAGTTGAATCATCAGATCAGATAACCTGTTTCTGTTTATAATAAGGTATCCTTGTTATGATAAGGTATCCTTGATGATTTTCTCCTTGCATTCTTCCATCAGCCATTTAGGAGTACTGGTAGCACCGCAGATGCCAACGGTATTCACGCCCTTCAACCAATCCATATTGATTTCCTCGGCACTCTCTATCTGATAGCTGTTAGGATTCACACTCTTGCACTCCTTGAAGAGCACCTTTCCATTGCTGCTCTTTCTGCCACTGACAAAGAGGATGACATCATGCTTGCTGGCAAAGGATGCGATGTTTGGCATTCTGTTCGCCACCTGGCGGCAAATGGTATCAAAGCTCTTGAAGGTTGCACCCTCTACGATATGCTCCTGGCAATACTCGATGATGCGATGGAACTCATCCAGACTCTTGGTGGTCTGGGAATAGAGATAGATATCACGGTTGAAATCCAACTTACCTACTTCCTTCAGATGCTCTACATCCTCCAACTTCTCTACCACGAGGGCATGACTCTCGGTCTGTCCTACCAGACCCAACACCTCGGCATGACCCTTCTTTCCGAAGATGACAATCTGCGCCTCCGGATTGCTCACATACTGCTTCTTGATGCGGCGCTGCAACTGGAGTACTACCGGACAGGTAGCATCAATAATCTCTATATTGTTCTGCTCAGCCAGCGCATAAGTCTCAGGCGGTTCACCATGTGCACGAAGCAGCACCTTCACATCGTGAAGCTCCTTCATCTCCTCATGGTCGATGGTGATCAGACCCGCCTCATGCAGGCGCTCCACCTCCATACCATTATGCACAATATCACCCAGACAGTAGAGTGTACTGCCCTTTTCCAACTCTTCTTCAGCTTTCTTGATGGCAGTGGTTACGCCGAAGCAGAAACCACTACCATTATCTATTTCTATCTGCATTACTTTACATTTATTCTAATTACAACTTTGGCATTCTCCGGATCATTGGTAATCATGAGAATACGAGGATGCTTGGCGCGCGATTTCTTCAAATCGGCAGCCACGGCTGTCACCTTCATCTTCACGGTCTCTCCCGGCAGAATCTTGCTCTTCTTCAACTGTACCTGCAAGCCCATGGTAAACATCTGCATGCTTCGGATATCCAAAACCGACTTACCCTTGTTGGTAACCAGGATTTCTCCCTTCAGCTTCTTCTTGCCGTTGAAGTTACCCAGATTCAGATCGGTGGTAGAGAGTTCCACCTTCGGTGCCTGTTCCTTCTGCTCAGCAGTCAACTTGTCGAAACTTGGCAGGAGAACGGCAGAAACCACGATTTCCTTCTCTGGAGCAATCTTGTCGCCAGGACGCTCACCCAGATAAACAGAAGTCTGATTCAAGCCGAAATCACGCAGCTTCTTCGAATCCAGCACGAAGGTAATCTCTGCGGAACGGTGAGGAGCCACCTTGGATGGCGAAACCGTCGCCTGGAGATAGTTAGGAAGATGCATGACCACAGGTTCCATCATCTCCTCTGTAGGATTGAAGATATGGATGCGCTGTACCGGACGGTCGCCACGGTTCACGTCATCAAACTCCACCTCCTGGACATCCGACTTGAGTTCGCCAAGCAGTTCATTATATGGACCTGCGAAATCTACCACATTGCTCACTACCCTACCACGCATAGAGAGGATAAAAGGTTCCTCCGATGCATTGCTATAGAGGCATATCTGCTTGTGGAAGGTACCCATCTGCTTCGCATCATACACCGCCTTGACCAAGAAGCTGTCGCCAGGAGCCACACTGTTCTTCGGATACACCACTTCTGTACATCCGCAACTCTTATACACCTGATGGATGATCAGCGGTTTGCTGCCCTCATTCTTCATCAGGAACTCAGCGGTCACCGGCTTGCGGAATACTACCTGTCCACAATCCACGATCTCGCTCTGAGTACTTATTTTCTGTGCCGACGCAGACACCGCCAACAGCGATGAAAGCATCAATATATTCATTCGTTTCATACTATTCTATTCGTAATTATCAATCCTTATATTAATTATTAACTGTCATCTTATATGCCTCCGTACGACCTCCAAACTCCGGACTGTAGGTACACTCTGCCGTGCAGGAACCCGACTGGTAGTCGCCCTTTCGGTCGATATAATATTCCATTTCTACGAAATGCTTACCTTTAGATAAACGATCAAAATAGAAATTTGTTGTATTATCCTTAGGAGAAACATAGCATTCCATCCCCCACTGGTAACCGCTCAGCTGATTGACAGGCTCCAGACAGGCTGCCCGCTTGTCCACGATCTTCACGAAATCATAGTCACGGTCGGCTGTGATGGTGATGATGACCTTGATCTTATCTCCCACCTTTGCCTTTTTCTGGTTTTCTACCTTACGGCTAACCTTGATACCCGATTCCAGAGATGCGATTTCGCTGACAGGCTGCTTAAACTCCGCATACACGGCACCCCAACTGGTATAATCGCTCTTCTTGTTGATGCTCAGGGTAGATGCCTTACCTATCTTTTCGGTCTTAACATAACCCAGCGTAGTAGAATCCTGCGGCATCGGCAACAGCTTACCATCCAGTTTCAGAACGGCATTCTCAGCCTTCCTGTTCCAGTTGCCCTCATTACCCTTCATAAAGGCATACACGGCATCCACGGTATTCACCGGAGTATCCCAAGACTGGGTACGCTTCGACATCAGAAGCCAGCGCAGCAGTTCCTCAATGGACTGCTTGTCGCCTGTTTTCAGCATCTGCAGCGCCTCTATCACGGATACCTGGGTAGGAATCTTGTAGTTTCTCCAGCTGTACAATGCCTTGCGGGTATCGTAGTAGCGGCCCATCTCCTCGCGGTAAACGGCATATTCGTTCACGCTCTGCAGATATTCGCCTGCCTTCTCGCGATAAGCGGCATTCTGCTTACTGTTCTTGGCGAGCACCACGGCAGCACGCGCCTTGCCATAGATGGTGAAATCGCTGGTCATCTTCGACATCTTTTCCAAGAGATAAGCCTTGTCTGCTTCCAGATTCTGCTTCATCTTTCTGCCATCCATCGAGAGGATGTAGAGATAATGCAGTGCCTGCTCGCTAGGACTCACCTTGTGCTTTTTCTCCTCCAGCTTCTTCATCTCTCTTACCTCCTGGGCTGTCTGCCAGGAGAGATAGTTAAGGGCAGAAGTCAGCATCTTGGCAGTTGACTTCTGGGTACCTGCGATGGCATTCAGACGAACCATCATCTCGGCTACCTCCGTAGTCATATATCGACTGCCCTTCATTCCCTTCCACCAGGAGAAGGATCCATCGGCATTCTGCAACTTCTTCAGTTTCTCCACCTGATTCTGCAAGCGGATAGTCTCTAAAGAGAGATTCTGCTGAGAATGATCTTCTAAAGAGAGATGCTGCTGGATATGGGAGGTGATGGTATTGGCATAGACGGCAGACATCAGTGAGATGGCATCCTCCTCATCCGGATTGCTGATAGACGGCAGCACCTTGATCATCAGCCAACTTGGATTGTTGGTATATTCCACGGTCACCTTTGCATCCTCTGCCCCCTTCGCCTGCTTGCCCTCCTTGTTCAGGAAGAGCTTGTTCAGGCTGAAACTCTGTTCGCCCGGCTGATGCAGGGTGATAGGCAGGGTATTCACAACGAGTTCACGATTGCTCAAGACAGGCAGATAGTGCTGTTCGCCGTCGCTATATCCATTACCGGCAGCTACCACCTTATTAATATATACACCCTCTTTCAGACCTTGAACATCGAAGGAGACGGTAGCAGACCCCTCGGCGTCGATGCGATAGCCCTGGGTCTTCTGCCAAACCACCTTCTGGGTTTCGGCATCCAGAATCTGCATGCGGGCATTGCCGCTCACCTTCTTGTCAGAAGTGTTGAAGAGTTTCACCACGATGCTGCTCTTGTCGCCTTCACGCAGGAATCGAGGCATGTTAGGCTGCACCATCACGGTCTTCTGAGCTACAGCCTCATCCACCAGAGATCCGTTTCTCATCTCCTTGTCGTGCGCCAGACCCATGAATTTCCAGGTTGTCACACTTTCAGGCAGGGTGAAGTTGATAGCCACATTGCCCTGGTTGTCGCTCTCCAGAGCAGGATAGAAGAAAGCAGTCTCGTTCAGGTTTTCACGCACCTGAACCTTGTCGAGTAACAGTCCTGCGTCTGAGCCAGAACCACCAGCAAACTGCGGCATCTCTTCTACTACCTCAAAAGCCTTGCCGACAGATGGAGCAGCAGCTCCTACACGGACCATCTGATTTCCACGAGATCTCATGATTTTCCCTTCTTCCTGAACCAGCTCGTCTTTCACCGAAGAATGCTTTTCCATACGAACAGCTTCAACGGTTCTGCCAGAGGAACGTTCCAACTTGCTCAGCTCCACCGCTTGCGTATAAGCATAATAGCTAAAGTATTTGCCGTCAAACTTATCCACATCCAACTCCTTTTCATCATAATACTTGGTAGGATAAGTACCCGACAATCCCATCTCATAATACTTCATATTGCTCTTCCAATAGCAGTCTGGCAACCACTGGCTGAATCCCAGCGACATTTTCCAGGTGTGGTCAGCCAACTGGTCGAGCGACTTATCATAAAGTACACTCATCAGCTGTGCCTTGGCTGGCTTGCCGTCGGGGGTCGTAATCTGCAAGGTCCACTTCTCCTTCTGTCCCGGAGTGAGACGGTCGCGGAAAGTCTTCCAGGCGATGTTCAGTTTCTTCTCAGGCAGCGGACGGACGATATTGATGGTTCGGTCATAGCATTCGCCATTCTTCACGAAACTATAGTTGATGACCACGCCCGAAGCATATTCCGGCTTGTAGGTGAATGGCAGGGTAACGATGCTGTCGCCCAACTCCCAGGCACCCTTTTCCAGCAACTTGTTGCCGGCGATGATGGAATAAACGATGTGCGCACCGTTTTCAGAAGAACCCACCTGCACATATACCGGTTTTCCATCACGGTTGAAAGTCTTGGATGTCTGATAATACCATTCGGTGGTTGGCTCCATCGGATGCGTATCCTTTATGCTGAAAAGGGTGAACTTCTGCTTCAGGGTATCCGTTCCACAGATAGCCTCCAACTGATGCACGCCCGATTTCCAAACCTGAGCCAAAGATGCTGAAGAAGATGAAGATGCAGCATATTCCTTGATTGCAACCGGAGCATTCGCCTCAGCCTCCATCCATTCGCCTTTATCAATACGATATTTCAACCTGCTGGAAATAGGCATTCCGCTGGCATTTCTATAAGCAAAAGTCACCGTCTTCAAGCTGTCTGTCTCAATCCGCTTCGGCATATCTACCGAGAAGGCAGTAGGCTTGGTGCCCAAAGGCAGACTCATCTCGCCGACATGACTCTCGCCGCTGATATCCGTAACCACGGCAGAGACATCGAAGTTGAAGAAGCGGGCGATGCGCATGAAATCGTTCATATCCGCCTTTTTTCCTCTCTCTGAAGCCTCCAACGGGATTTCCACATCAAAAGTTCCGTCCTCTCGGGTCACGGTGGTATCGCTCTTTACCAGGAAATCGGCAGAACGGGCACCCCACCACCACATCTGGTTTCTGCGGGTCACCTTATATTCCACCTTGGCTCCCTGCACCGGCACGCCGGCGTAGGTCTTTGCCGAAGCCTTCACCACCACGGTATCACCCCAAGTATATCGCTCGTTCACCTTCGGGAAGGTAATCTCGAAGGTAGGACGCTTATACTCCTCTACTCTGAAATATTCGCCTGCCCTGTCATTCACGGAGATGTAATACCGTCCTGTCTGTCCCTCCTTCGGCAGTTCGAAATCTACAGAAGCCGTACCGTATTCATCGGTCGTAGCCTTCAGCTCAGCCACCTGCTTCCAGTTGCCGTCTCTCAGAATAAACTTCAGTTCCAGGCTCTTGCCGGGCACACTGGCATCCAGCCCCTTCTTCACGATATAGGAAACGGCAGTGGCATGCACCTTCTGTCCCGGACGATAGATGGCACGGTCGGTAAACAGCTGATATTTCGTTTCATCATTTTTCTTTTCATAATAGCGGGCACGTGAAAGATAGATTCTCTTGGCTGGCGCATACTGATCGGTAGAAGTGGATATCAACACCTCTCCATCCACATTCTTGAAGTAAGCCTCACCATTGCTGTCAGTGGTCATCCGGGCATGAACCAGTCGTTTATTCTTGCCCGTCTTCACCTCATAATTCCAGTCATAGAGTACGATTTTCGCCCCCGCAACAGGCTGACCGTCGGTGGCATTCACCACCACATAGCGATGCCTGTCATCAGGCAACTGCTGTATCATCACCGCCAGATTGCTCACATAGAAGAGCAATCGCTGCGGAGCGATGCCGGAGTTATCCGAAGCCACCTCCATCAGATAGGCGCCCAGCGGCAGATTGCCACCTATTTCGATGGAATCCTTCACCTCTTCATAATCCGGACGACCGTAGTAGCTTTTGCAGAAATCCTTCTGATGCAGCTTCGTCGTCTTCTTCAGGAGCATCTTATAGGTTGCCTCATCCTGCTCGTTATAATTATTATCCGCCGTGATATTGAGGCGTGAAATGCTGACCTTCAGGTTCTGGAGATTGCGCACGTTCAGATGCACCCACTTCTTTTCCGAAGGGCGAAGCACCAATGGCATATCCTGCACCTGGAACATCGGCTCTGTGAGTCGCTTCTGCGCATTTCTCAGCACATTCATTCTCGACCATCCGCCCCAGCGGTTCAGCGCATAGTTGATATAGTTGAGCTTATCCAGCGGTTTGGCATCGGTGGCCCCCTCCATGAAGCGGAAGTGCTCCACGGCAAGTTCACCAGCCTCCGGAATATCCTGATATACGTGGATGAGCGAGTCGATGGTATTCAGATACTTCGACTTTCTGACCTCTCTCACGTCATCCTGGCGGTATTTCTCGATGAGCTTGTAGGCACAGAGGCAGGCTGCTCCCCTATTGCCCACCTTATTATAATAGGTGTACATCAGATGATACGCCTCCTTACTGTCTGCCTCGAAACCGATGAGATGCAACAGATCGTTCTTGAACGAACTGCCGTCCACACCCTTCAGCGTCAGCGGCACATACCCGGTAGAAGCATGTCTGGCAAGAAGCTCAGGTTGCTCCAGGGCTTTCCTGAAGAACTCCTCGCTCTTCTTCCCGTTCACCTCCCTATACACCTTGCCGAGCACAGCATATCTCACGGCCTTCAGTACAGGATCTTTCGCTTTCTGTGCTTCCGTTTCCATCCGCTTCACATGGGGCGTCAGTGAGTCGGGCGAAATCTCTCTCCAGAGTATCGCCTGCCGCATCTCAGCCGCCAGCAGCTGCCCGTAGTCTTTTGCCGCCGTAGCCTTGGAGATGATCTTCTTCATCACCCCAATCTCGCTCTTGGGCTGATCCTTCTGAGCGATGATATCAGCTTGCTTCCACAAGTTGTCGTAGTTTTGAGCCGTTGCTTGCAGCATGGCAAACACGGTTATGAGGAGTGTTATAATGTTTCTTTTCATAAGCCAACTGTATATTATATTAATCGCTAATTGTTAAACATCTAACTTTTCAATGCAAAAATACAAAAAATATCTGTTTTCAAACCTATAAACTGAAAATTTTTAGTATCTTTGCACCAAATTCATGCAAAAATTCTAAAAATAAACATTAAAAAAACAATGGTAGAGAAAAAGTATGGTCATTTCGATGACGCCAATCGCGAGTACGTGATTACTGACCCAAAGACCCCATGGCCTTGGATCAACTATTTGGGTAACGAGGATTTCTTCTCGCTCATCTCCAACACAGCCGGTGGGTATTCTTTCTACAAGGATGCCAAGTTCCGCCGTATCACCCGCTATCGCTACAACGGGGTACCTATGGACAACAGTGGTCGCTACTTCTACATCAAGGATGGCAATACCGTCTGGAATCCAGGCTGGAAACCATGCAAGACGCCACTCGACAGCTACGAGTGCCGCCACGGCATGAACTATACCCGCATCACGGGCAGTAAAAATGGTGTGGAGGCAAGCGTTCTCTTCTTCGTTCCACTCCATACCTGGGCAGAGGTTCAGAAGATGACGCTCAAGAACCTGTCACAGGAAGCAAAGACCCTCAAGGTGTTCTCCTTTGCAGAATGGAGCCTCTGGAATGCCGCTACCGACATGGAGAACTTCCAGCGCAATTTCTCTACAGGCGAAGTGGAGGTAGAAGGCTCTACCCTCTATCACAAGACGGAATACCGTGAGCGCCGCAACCACTACGCTTTCTATACAGTAAAAACAGAGATTCAGGGCTACGATACCGACCGAGAGAGCTTCATCGGACTCTACAACGAGTTTGCCGAACCAGAGGCTGTACTCGAAGGCAAGCCACGCAATAGTTTTGCACATGGCTGGAGCCCTATCGCATCACACTATATAGAGGTAACCCTGAAGCCTGGCGAAAGCCGCGACCTCATCTTCCTCCTGGGATACGTAGAAAACGAACAGGATAAGAAGTTCTCTGCCAAGAAGGTGATCAACAAGGAGAAGGCACATCAGCTTATCAGCAAGTTCGATACCACCGAAAAGGTGGATGCAGCCTTTGCCGAACTCAACCGATACTGGGATGATCTGCTGAATATCTTCACCGTGAAGAGCGGAAACGACAAGCTCGACCGCATGGTGAACATCTGGAACCAGTATCAGTGTATGATTACCTTCTGCATGTCGCGTTCCGCAAGCTTCTTCGAGAGCGGTGCATCATCGACATCGCCAGTACCCAGTTCCCAGACGGTGGCTGCTATCACCAGTATCAGCCTCTCACCAAACGAGGCAACAATGATATCGGTGGCGGTTTCAACGACGACCCTTGCTGGCTCATCTTCGGAACCGTAGCCTACATCAAGGAGACGGGAGACTTCTCCATCCTCTCCGAGCAGGTACCATTCGATAACCAGCCAGGCAGCGAGGTAAGTCTCTTCGAACATCTGAAGATTTCGATGAACCACGTCATCAACAACCTGGGTCCTCACCAGCTTCCACTCATCGGAAGAGCCGACTGAGTTCCGTGGTGGCGAATACCACATCGTGGTGAAGAACCCAGAAGGAAGGGAGAAAGGCGTGAAACAGATTACGGTGGATGGAAAGGTCATCGCAGGCACCATCATCCCTTGCCAGAAAGGCAAGCACGAGGTGATTGTAGAAATGTAATCGATTAATTCAAAATAGTAATGAAGAAAATTTTATGTTTTGTGGCAGCTCTGGCTGCCACAACTTTTATCACAACAACCAGTACAAGCTGCAAGTTTGCACCTGATCAGCATGACGGCGATACCGTAGCCGCCAGCGAGTTTTATCCGATAGATACATCAGCTATCCACGCCAAGAAGATGGCGAAGATAGCGGCAGTCAAGGCCGGCAAGGATAGTGTGGGCATCTACTACATCGGCAGTGGTTCCACCAAGGACATCATCCAGCTCGTCTCCTATCCATCCCGCCGCGATACAATGATATACAGCAAGACCCGCCATGTGAAGGTGAAGGGTAATGCCGATATCAACCATGTGGTCCGCGTGGATTACTACCTGCTCAACGGCAAGGATTCATTGGTGAAATATGTAGAGGAAGTGGAGCTCAAAACAAATCATTGAAAAAATAACAAGAAAACCAGCATACAATAAAAGGGCTAGCATGCAAAAACACACGCTAGCCCTTTTCATTGTATATTACTTTTTTTTATTATCTTTGCATAGAAATTCAACATCAGGGTG
>USRA01000023.1 GCA_900557035.1 uncultured Prevotella sp.
GGTCAGGTTCCATGTGGTTGATGATAAGGTAATCGATTTCGCGGTCGCCAATCACTTCGTGGATGTTCTCCAGGAACTGGGTGAAGAAATCCACCTCTACTGTATCAACCAGCGCTACCTTCTCATCATCAATGATATAAGAGTTGTAGCTCACTCCGTTAGGCAAAGGCCAGAGGCCCTCGAAACGATGCTTGTTGCGGTCGTTAACGCCTACGTAATAAATCTTGTTTGTAATCTCAGTCATATCTTTTTCTTTATATTTTTATTCTTTATTCCTTATAATTCCTTCTTATTCCTTATAATTCCTTCTTCTTTCGTTCTCCAAACTCCTTGGAAACATAATTATAGATGTCCTTGCAGCATTCGGTGGAGAACTCCTGGGCACTCTTCAGCAGGCTATCCCATTGCGCCTCAGATAATCCACGGTCGATGTCCTCGCGGGTGATTCCATCCTTAATCAATCCGAATACGAAACCAGCATTGAAGTTATCGCCGGCTCCGATGGTGCTCACCGGCTTCATCTTCTCCGAAGGATAACTCTTGGCAAAGCCGTTCTCTGCTCTCACCTCCACAGGGTCTGCGCCCTGGGTGCAGATAAACTTCTTGCAGTAGAAACTGATTTCGGCATTATACACCTTGTCAGCTTCCGGTTTCTTATAGAGGATTCCAAAGTCTTCGTGGCTTCCACGCACGAAATCGGCAAACTCCAGGTTCTCTATCAGATTAGGCGTAATCTTCATGATTTCGTTCTGATGAGAAGCACGGAAGTTGATGTCGTAATAAAGAATGGCGCCGTGCTCCTTCGCATACTCCAGGAAGCCGGCAACCTGAGGACGGACTACAGGATTCAGAGCGAAGAACGAACCGAAGAGCACGATGTCGCCAGGATTGATTTCCGGAGTGGCAAACTCCAGCTGGTCGTGGGGATGGTCCTTGTAGAAGATGTAGTCGGCATTGTTGTTCTCGTCGAGGAACGCCAGCGAGAGCGGCGACTTTGATTCCGGGAAGATGCTCACGTTGTCGGCATTCACCCCATTATCTCTCAGAAACTGAATCACATACTCACCAATACGGTCGTTGCCCGCCTCGCTGATAAACGAAGCGTTCACGCCCGAACGTCCCAACGAGATGACTGCATTGAACGATGAGCCACCCGGTACAGCCTCTATCGGCTTGCCGTTCTTGAAGATGATATCAAGCACGGTCTCTCCTATTCCTATAACCTTACGCATTGTTTTATGTCTCTATTTATATTTTTTGGGGGCAAAGATAATTCTTTTTGGCGATAATGCAAAATAAATGCCCATTTTTTTGGATTCATTACATTTTCAATGTAACTTTGCACCTTGAAATGAAATACAATACTTATACATTAGATAATGGACTCCGCATCATCCACCTGCCTTCGGATAGCAAGGTGGTGTATTGCGGCTATCAGATAAACGCCGGCACCCGCAATGAGGAGCCGGGCGAAGAAGGCTTGGCGCACTTCTGCGAGCACGTCACCTTCAAGGGCACTGAGCGCCGCAAGGCGTGGCACATTCTCAACTGTCTGGAGAGCGTGGGCGGCGACCTGAATGCCTATACCAACAAGGAGGGAACGGTGTATTACTCCGCCATCCTGAAGGAGCACATTGCAAGGGCCGTGGACCTGCTTTCCGACATCGTCTTCCATTCGGTTTATCCGCAGGCGGAAATAGATAAGGAGGTAGAGGTAATCTGCGATGAGATAGAGAGCTATAATGATTCGCCTGCCGAACTGATTTACGATGAATTCGAGAATATCCTGTTCAAGGGTTCGCCGCTGGGGCATAATATCCTGGGCACAGCCGAGCAGGTTCGCCGCTTTACCACCGAGGATGCGCTGCGCTTCACGCAGAAGCTTTATCGGCCGGATAATGCAATATTCTTCGCTTATGGGGATATTGATTTTAAGAAGCTGGTGAAGCTTATCGGGAGGGCGCTCGCAGATTCTGTGGGAAATAAAAAATCTGTGTCATCTGTGAAATCTGTGGGACTTGAAAAATATCCATCTGTGGGAGAAGAGATTGCCGGGCAGACGATTGTGGTGCAGAAGAATACGCATCAGGCTCATGTGATGATTGGAACCCGGGCTTACGATGTGAACGACGACCGACGAATGCCGCTCTATCTGCTCAACAATATGCTGGGCGGACCGGGCATGAACGCCAAGCTGAACCTCGCCCTCAGAGAGCACAATGGCTTGGTTTACACCGTAGAAAGCACGATGGTTTCCTATGGCGACACGGGCACCTGGAGCATCTATTTCGGCTGCGATGAGCACGATGTGAAGCGCTGCCTCCGCCTGGTTCGCAAGGAGCTGGATAAGTTTATGCAGAAGCCTTTGAGCGATGCGCAGCTCAAGGCTGCCAAGAAGCAGATAAAGGGTCAGATAGGCGTGGCTTGCGACAACCGCGAGAACTTCGCCCTCGACTTCGGCAAGAGCTTCCTGCATTATGGCTGGGAGAAGAACGTTGACCGCCTCTACGAGCAGGTGGATGAGATTACCGCCGCCCAGATTCAAGCTGTAGCTCAGGATCTGTTCGACAAAGACAGGCTCACCACCCTGATTTTCAAGTAACAATCCAAGATTCACAAGTGAGGGAATTGATTGAAGTTAAAGAAGTTATCACTCCCTACGGTCGTTCGGGAAGTGAAGAGACAATAGTCTTCTTCCGTAAACGCAGGACATTTGTCCTCTAACTACCCTAACTTCTCTTAACTTCCCCACATGCGAAAGTTCTGTAGAAATATAACTAACTTAATATAAAAATTATGATGAAAAAAATCATGTTATCAATCTGCCTCCTCTGTGCCTGCACTACCTTACAGGCGCAGGGACGCAAGCACACTACATTTTATGACCAGAGAGCTACGCTCTTTGAAGTTCTCCCAACCAGCAAGAAGGACATCATCTTCCTGGGCAACAGCATCACCAACGGAGGTGAATGGGCGGAATTAATTGGTAACCCACACGTGAAGAACCGTGGAATCAGCGGCGATAGAACCGATGGCATTCTCGACCGACTCCACGTCATCACCAAAGGCAAGCCAGCCAAAATCTTCCTCTTAATCGGCATTAACGACCTCTCCGGCGGCCGCAGCATCGAGGAAATCGCCAAGAACATTGATGAGATTGCTGAGCGAATCAAGAACGAATCTCCTTCTACCCGTCTCTATCTGCAGAGCGTTCTGCCGCTGAACCCAAAGTTCAACATGTTTGTTACCCACATGAGCCGTAAGAAGGATGTTCCTGCCCTCAATGCCCTGATCAAGGACATCGCCAACCGTCGTGGCTTGACCTACATCGACCTCTTCTCTGAGTTCGTGACCCCTGGAACCCAGGAAATGAACCCGGATTACACCAACGACGGATTGCATCTGCTCGGAAAAGGCTACCAGAACTGGATTAGAATCCTGAAGCCTTATCTTGGAAAATAAAGAGAACAAAGAAGAATAAAGAGAAACAAAGAAAATCGGGCTGTTAACTGTTAACCTGTTAACTGCCCGATTTCTTTTTTCCTTAAAAAACACTCAATAAGAACAAAACCTACGCTGCCATTCCAGGCGTTCCATAATGACCATACTTGCCGATGAACTTGGCCGTCTTCGAGAAGGTGCCATCCTCGTTCTTCACGATGAAGCCACGCTTCTTCCAGGTGCATAGAAGGACGGCAAGCTTCGTCTTGGTGCCATGAACCATGCAGACTTCCTGGATTTCAGCCTTATCAAAAGTATCATGAACGAAGAGCAGAAGATTGCTCACACCGGATGCATGATAGATAGAACGGGTGTCTGCATCTATCGCCTCCTGCATCTGATTGCCGAAGAAACGCATCTTGCACCACAGATCATACTTCACGCTCCATACGATGAAATCCTCTATCGCCTTCTCCCACTTCTCGCCATTCGCCAGATAAAGCACCATCGCTCTGCGGAAACCATTCGCCAGACTGCGCTTGGCAAACTCGGCGTAAGGCTTGTTATAAGCCAACTGAGCCAGTTCCATAAGCTCACTGCCCAGGCGCTCGATAAGCTGGCGCACCTTCCTGCACTCCTTGGAACCGCTGGCGGCATTCAACTGATGGATGTAAGGAGCCAGCTGCGACTTGAACTGCGCATCATAATTCCCCACAACCGGACAAGGAGCGAACTCGGGAAGGAAGATGGTGGCAAGCGACAATCGGCTCACGGCTCCATCAGCTACTTCACGAACCGAGAAGAACTTCTGCGTGACGGCGAT
This sequence comes from uncultured Prevotella sp., assembly GCA_900557035.1. GTDB lineage: Bacteria > Bacteroidota > Bacteroidia > Bacteroidales > Bacteroidaceae > Prevotella. The sequence goes on from USRA01000023.1 coordinate 4,265, forward strand.
GGTACTGGAAGCATTCCAGTTGAAACGGGTCTTTACACGGGCGGTTACGCTCTTGGTGCCCACACGCTCCTGACCATCCTCTGAATTATCCCAGCAGAGACGGATCAGCTGACTAGGGTCGTTGAACTTCTTGAGCATGTCCACCTCGTCCATCTTGCAGTAGAGATAAGCATCGCCAGCCTTCTGCGCATCGTCCAGACGCTGGATGTAGGCAGCACGGGTAAGATCGGGCGAAACGATGCGGATGCAGATGTCTTCCGGGCGCACCGGCTTCTTCTTGTTGTCGCCCATGGTGTTCACCTCGTCCTTCCATTCCTGCTCCTTCTGACGGTTCACCTTATCCATCTCCACCAGGTCTTCGATGATGCTGTCGATAGGTCCGTTTACCGCCGATTTACCTGACGACATAGGGGCTACGAGCAGATTCATCATCGCCGCCTCATGCACCTGATTGTCGATGTAACGGAAGTTGACGCCCTTGAGATGAGCAGCAAGCGGTGGGAAGACCGCCATCGCCACAGGTGCCTTGAAATCGGCTGGCACCTTGCTGGTGAGCAGTTTGATGAGCTTAGGCAGCTTGGCAGGCATCTGAGGCGGAACATCGGCATAGATTCCCGCCTTCTCGGTAGCTTGCTTGGCGAGATAATTCTTGCGGGCAAGCTCTATCGCCACCTTCACCTTTTCGGGCATTACGGCAGACTGAGCCACCTTGCAGGCGCTATCTACGGCAGCAAAAGCCTTCTGCTCGTCCTCGCCATAGGTCAGGATTACCTGCTTGATCCATTCGGGGTCGTTGTTGCAGATGTAACGCAGATAGAGCGCCTCTCTGTAGATGAAGTTGTTGCGGTTGCCATGAGCCGGATCAGGACCAATCTGCGCCGCCAGCTCCTTCACAATCTCCTCGTAAGGAATGCCCTCGTAGGTCTGCTCATACGCTGCGGCATTGGCAGCCTTTCTCGCCTTCTCCTCCTCGCTCTCGATAGGTTCAAAGTCTACGGTTGGAGCAGAAGATGAAGATGCTGCTGATGATGAAGAAGAACTCTGAGAAGATGAGCACTGAGATGAATATGGATTCTGAGATGCTCTTGACTGGGCTGAATTCACATCCTGCGGACGGCCGTCGATGTCCAATCCTCTCTTTCTGTAAGCCTCGCGATAGGCAGCCACGGCTTCCTCATCCAGGCGCTTGTACCAGTCGTCGGCAGTATAGATCTGGCTCACGGCATCGGTGATGAAGATGATGCGCTCAGGCGTAACGCAGCTAGGGTCTTCGGTGGCATGGATGAGCTTGCAGAAAGCGCTCTGAGCCTCAGCGATGGTCATTCCGACAGGGATTCGGATGTCGATGTGCGCCTTGTTGCGGGCCGAACGTTCCACGTGAAGCACTTTTCCCTTCCAAAGCTCGATGTCATCGGCAGAGAAAATCTTCTCTCTGAAAAGCTTCTCGGCAGGGTCATCAAACATTCCGTTCAGCAGCAGGGCATTCTTCACCGCCGTCTCCACCTCCTCCGGGTTGTCGATGTCCACGGTGGTCTGGAAGGTGAAAGCCTCTGGGTCGATGGTCTTCTGGGCACGGTGGTCATCCAGGAAGTGGAAGTAGTGAGGAGAGCGGAACGGCAGCTGCTTCTTGAGGACGGAAATCTGCTTGTCAAGCTGCTTGAAGGTCTCGCCCGCCTTCACCTCCTCCTGCTTCTTGATGATGGCAAAGGCAAGGTCATCCTCGTTAGCATACTGAGATGCATCTACCGCATCAGTCACCTGCTGCAGCATCTGGTTCTGCTTGGCGGTGAGGTCGCGAATCTGACCTACGAGGGTGCAGAGCCAAGGCTGCTTGGTAAGCTCGGTGTAGTAATCGAGAAGATAGGTGGAAATCTTACCCATGTTCGCATTGCGGTTAGGGTTCATGGCGATGAGACGACGGCTCATCTGCTTGCACTCATCAAAAGAAAGATTGTTTTTTACCATTTGAATAATTTTTATGTTATACAATGACTGGATTACTGGAAACCAGCCACTTCTCTTCCGAAAAGCGATGCAAAGATAAACAAAAAAATAGCCGCTTACAAGTTTTTTCTGAAATAAAAAAGCAGGGGTATAAGAGGGGTATAAAACAAGGTATAAAGAATCATCAGAGGGTATAAGAGGGGTATAAGCGAGGTATTAATATACCCCGCTAGCTACCATCTTCTGCCGTCATCTCGTCATCATTCTTGGTGTCCGAGGCTGGCACTTCCTTATCCACCAGTTTCGGCAAGATTTCCTTCAAGTCCACATTCTCCGAATAGGATGTTTCGCCCAAAATCTTCTTGAAAGCATTCACAATATCGCAATAATGATTGAATTTTTCTACGCTTACCGAGCCCAACTTATCTGAACCTAGTTTCCACCATTCCAGAGCCGCATATTCGAATGGTTCAGATTTCACCTGCGCAAGATCCTTCCATTTGCAGAGCGGAGCACGCTCCGTATTCTCCGGAGGTAGTTTTTCATACAGGTGGGCCAGATGTTTGCAGAAGGCTGTAGGAGTTTCCATATTGAATAGCCCCCACCCGTTTAAGAGGCGGAACACAGGGAACCAGTCGGATTGCCTTTTCACCAGCATTTCAGAACTGCCTTTTTTCTTATAAACCGCTATCTTCGGAATTACCAAATCAACCAGTTCCATGAATTTCTCTTTCTTCACTTCGTTCGAAGGCTTGGCACCCACCGCCTTCATCGCCTTCATCGCCTCCAGCGATGCTGCATCACCGTGTTTTCCCCACTGCTTCACATCATTCACCCTGCCGCTCTTAATCATCAGGATGATGCCCGAAAGCAGGGGAATCATCATCTTTCTGGGCACTCGCTTGTAGAACACCTGACGGAGGAAATCTACGGGGTCCGCCTTGAAAGTCTGGTAGAGCGAGAAAGGAAAAGCCTTGAGCTGGCGTTCTATCTCGTCCAGCTGGTCGGCGTAATCGTAGGTACCCGTCTGCTTCTGCTTGAGGGCAACAGGCGCATCTATGAAGAACGACTGGGCAGCGCGCTCACGATAACTGGAACTGGTAATGAATCCCAGTTCGGTAGTCAGGACTTCGCCCATGCGATGGATTTCCTCATCATCTATCAGATAGAGCTTGTTGAGAATCCGGTTTCTCGTCTGGGTCATTTCGCGGGAATAATCGCTCCGCTGAATCTCCAGGAAGCAGGCGAGGCGCTCCCTAGCCTCTTCCAGGTTTTCGCGCAGCTCAGCCTCCAGTTCTGCCCTGGAATCAGTCTCCAGTGAGAGTTGCTCCTGAATCAGGATAATGTCATCGATGACGCCTTCCAGCATCATGGTGCAATCGCTGAAACGGGTCAGCTTGTCGATGGGCAGGATGGGACCGGTATAGTGCCAGTCGTCATAGATACTGTCTTCATAGAGCCCCTTGCGCGCCAGCTCTATCTCCTGATCAGGGACATCTACCCGTGCCTCAACAATCAGCTGGAGCCCCGACTTCTCATCGCCTCCCTCCTTGCTGTTGCTTCCCAAGCATCGGGTTCGCAGGTTTCTGTCTTTTCTGGCGATGATGAGTGCTCTTACGTCCTCGCCCTCCAGGGCTGAGACATAGCCGATGAAAAGCTGCTTGTCGTAAGCCTTCACAGCCAGCATATCAAAGGAATTGGCGTCATCGGGCACAAGACAGATGGTTCTGCCCTCTGCCTCCCTGGCGTATTCTACCTCACGACCTTTCACGTCGTTGTGGGTAAGACCTACTATATGGAATTTCAGATTCTTCATTTTATGCTGTTATTATTGTTCTTATGTTGTATTTTGTTTGATGTTGTTGTATTTTGTTTGATGTTGTTGTAGTCAGGTACAAAAGTACGGCTTTTCGACGAAACCACCAAGCATTCTTGTTTAAATTTCCTAAAAGAGCATTTTGGGCAGATGGGGTTAACAGGTTAACAGTTAACAGCTGTTTTTTCCTACCTCCCCCTTGCGTACCTTATTATATTAAATATATATATACTTATTTTTATATATGTGTGGGAGGGGGGAGTATGCATTTTTGGGGTGTTAACTGTTAACCTGTTAACTCCTGATGCGGATAATGAGGGTTGAGGGGGATGAAGACAAAGGGATGAGAATGATGAAAAAGAGGGGGATGAGAGGGCATCAATGAAGACCGAGCCTAGACATCATTGATGACAACGGGAGGGCTTAATAGAAGACCGAAAAAGATGAAGAGCAATGAGTTACGAGGCAAAAACCTATGAGCTTTGGGATAGAAAACTATGAGCTTTGGGTAAAAAAACTATGACTTAGTTTTTTTAACTAAAGGGGTGCGAAAAGGCAGTGAAGAGGCTGCGAGAGACTGCGAGAGACTGCGAGGCGATACTCTACCTTAATTATTTATAGGTAGAATATCGCCTCGTTGCCTTCATTGAAAAGGAGGTCAAGGATGCTCATATTCGGCTGAAAACCGTATTTCTGCTCATAGACCTGATAATAGCGCTGGGGAGTGAATTCTGCGTCAGGGAGCGGTTTCTTGGGACGAATAGCATCACGGAAATCCTTGATTTCATCCTCTTCTTTCAGTTCTTTACTCTGAATATAGGCTTCGGTGATCGAAATCTTCGGGCGAATATCCAGAAGCTCTATCATCTTCTCAGTAATCTCCATATTGAAATCGAAGAGGAATTCGTATTTCTTCTCGTAGAAGGGGCGGATATCGTCTTGGTAATACTCAAAGAAAGGGCTCTCGCCGTAGGCGGAGAGAAGCGCATTCCAGTGGACGTGGCGCCAGTTGGCGTGGTCGGAAATGCGGATGTCTTTCATCGCCAGCGATGTATTATGATTCGTTGGGATGATGAGCGCAAGCGGGCCATTGGTGGTGGGAATAATCATACGGTTGCGATAGGTTTGCTTGATAAAGCTCTCATGGCGCTCTATCAGGCACTCGTCGTAGCGGTTCAACTTCTGATACCACTGGATGGGACCGAAATATGTGGAAGATAATAATGCTTTCAAATTCTAAATTTATAATTAATAATTAATGGTAAAGGACGAGCAATGGAATCGCTCGGAATGGGCAGAGGACTAAACTAATGAGAAGGCTAAAACAGCTTATACGCCTTGCCTACCATCTGATGCTTGTGAACCAGCTGCTCGCCGGCAGGCGTCTTCAGGAGATAGAAGCGGCAATCCTTGCAGCCGCAGCGCTTGCAGCATATTGTGGGGATAACGTAGCTCGCCGTATCGATGCGGAGCGTATCGCCCGGAAGCTTGTCTATCCTCCCGATGAAATACACCATGAATACTTTCTTGCGCCGCTGGTTGCGAAGCGGCTGAACCACGGTATCGGCGTAAACCACCACATCACCGCGATTGAAAAAATCGCAGTCAATCCTATTCACTATCACCCGGTTGCCAGCTTTCAGTTGCGGAGGAAGACCTCCCGCAGGCACCGTGAAGACAGTGAAGGCATAGGTTCGCACCGCCCACACCAGGAGCAGCGACAAACCTAAAGCTATTAGGAACTTAACTGCGATTTTCAAATCTATCTTTGCTTTCTTGATTTCAAAAGCTTCTGTTACTTGATGTTATCTACGAAGTTGAACAGGCGGTTCCAGCGGATGCCTGAGAAGCCCGGATGATCAGGACTGTGGCTCCACCAGATGAAGATAGGCTTGCCCACGATATGATCCTCTGGCACGAAGCCCCAGTAGCGGCTATCGGCCGAGTTGTGGCGGTTGTCGCCCATCATCCAGTAATAGTCGAGCTTGAAGGTGTAGCTCTTCGCCAGCTTGCCGTTGATGAAGATGTTGCCCTGGCTATCTACCTTCAGGTCGTTGCCCTCGTAAACCTTGATGCAGCGCTCGTAGATAGGAAGGTTCTTCAAGTTGAGCTGGATGCTCTTGCCCTTCTTCGGAATCCATACCGGACCGTAGTTGTCTCTTGTCCAGCCGGTATAGGCATTCAGCGGATAGAGGTCGCCATAGTTTGCATCGGTGTTGATGGAGATGCTCTCTACCAGGTTTCTGTTCGCCTTCAGCGCCAAGTAAGCCTTCTTGGTGAGAGGAATCACGCCGCTCTGATTGTACATCAGGAGGTCTTCGTTGGTGATTCCCAGCTCATCGGCAAGGTCGATAGGGAACTCGCCCTTGAGCTTCATCTTATAGGTATATTGCACATTATCAGGCTCCTTGTTCGCCTTGCCGTCGAGATAAACGATGCGGTTCTTGATCTGCAGGGTCTGTCCCGGCAAGCCCACGCAGCGCTTCACGTAGTTCTCGCGGCGGTCGGTAGGACGGCTGATGATGTCGCCATATTCGCCCGGCATGCTGGCGATGTAGTTGCGTCCGGCAGCATATACCTTTTCGAAGTAGCTGCGCTGCTGCAGAGGGTTCAATACGCGAACATCCTGCTGCTGTCCGTTCTGCTCCAGTATCTGGTCGCCGATGGAGTAAACCATCTGATAGTAATCATTCGCCTGATAGCGCTCCTCGTTGCAGAGGGTGTCTCCGGCAGGATAGTTGAACACCACGATGTCGTTAAGCTTCACGTTGCCCAATCCCTTCACACGGCGATAATCCCAGTGAGGCCACTCCACGTAGCTCTTCACGTTGACCAGCGGCATGGTGTGCTGGGTGAGCGGCATAGTGAGCGGAGTTTCAGGGATGCGAGGACCATAGCTTACCTTGCTCACGAAGAGATAGTCGCCCGTGAGGAGACTTTTTTCGAGAGAAGATGATGGAATCACATAGTTCTGGAAGAAGAAGAGGTTGATGAAATATACTGCCACGAGGGCGAATACGAGCGCATCAACCCAGCTCATGATGAAGCGCACAGGGCCTTCTTCATCCTTCCACCACTGCCAGTGAATCTTCTTGGTGATGTAAACGTCGAAGATGAACGGAACCACGATGAGTCCCAGCCAGCTCTTCACCCATATCAGGAAGAGGAGGTAGAGGGCGAGAACTACTGCGAACTTCGCCCACTGCACCTTCATATTGAGGTTTTGTTTCTGTTTGTCGATCATGTCTTTCTTTTTTGTTTCAAGAAATCATATTCCCGAGATTCCTGATTTAGAACTTAAATAAATCTGATGTGGTGAGCAAACCGGTATGGTTGGCTGTAAACTCAGCTGCGAGAACGGCTCCCAGAGCGAATCCCTTGCGAGAGTGGGCGCTGTGCTCGATGGTAATCATATCAGCATCGCTGTCGTACATCACAGCGTGGATTCCAGGAACCTCGCCATCGCGTACGCAGTTGATAACCAGGTCCTCATCAGTGATGTTAGCATCGCCCTCATCGTGATGGCCATCCTCTGTCCAGTAGGTAACGCCACGCTTCCAGTCCTTCTTTCTGTCGATATTGTCGATAATTTCCTCGGCAAGGGTGATGGCTGTACCTGATGGCGCATCAAGCTTATGAACGTGGTGGGTTTCCTGCATGCATACGGAGTACTGTGGGAAACCGTTCATAATCTTAGCCAGATAGCGGTTTACGGCAGAGAAGATAGCCACACCGATGCTGAAGTTAGAAGCCCAGAAGAGGGTCTGCTTACCGTCGGCGCAGAGTTTCTCCACGTCTTCCTTATGGTCTTTCATCCAACCGGTAGAACCTGAAACCACCTTCACGTTGTGAGAGAAAGCCTTCAGATAGTTGCCGTAAGCGGCAGTAGGGTTGGTAAACTCGATAGCCACATCGGCAGAGCAGAACTCAGGACTGTCGATATCCTCAGGGTTATTCACGTCAATCTTACATACGATTTCGTGGCCACGCTGCAGGGCGATCTCCTCGATCATGTGTCCCATCTTTCCGTAGCCGATCAAAGCAATTTTCATCTTTATCTAATTTTTATTTGTTTTACTCAAAATAGCAAACGGGCGCAATGAAAGCTTGCTTTCAAATTGCCGAATGCAGGATTTATTATGCAAAAATACATATTTTTCTCCGAAAAACCTTGAAAAATCCTTGTTATTATAATAATAAATAGAAAAATTTGGTTATTTTTGCAGTGATTTAGGGCTTTTAGCCTCATTTAGTAACTAAAAAGGAGAAAATGATGAGCAAATACATATTCGAGACAAAGATGGAAGTGAGGGATTACGAGTGCGATATTGAGGGCATTGTAAACAATGCCAACTATCTGCACTACATGGAGCATACCCGCCATCTCTTCCTAAAGGAATGCGGTCTCAGCTTTGCCGAAATGCACAATAAGGGCGTTGATGCTGTGGTGGCGAGAATGAACCTGCAGTACAAGGTTCCGCTGCAATGCGATGACGAATTTCTCTCGCGTCTGTGGCTGGAGAAACAGGGCGTACGCTATGTTTTCCATCAGGACATCTTCCGTGCCAGCGACGAGAAGCTCTGCCTCAAGGCAACCGTAGAACTCGTCTGCCTCATCAACGGAAAGCTGGGCAACAGCGAGGATTACGACAAGGCATTCGAGAAATATTTCCCATCCCAAGGTTAACAGGTTAACAGTTAACAGCTGATTTTTCAATACCCCTTCCGCACACGAGCGAAAAAACTTGCACCATCAAAGGACAAGCATCAAGCTTGCGATTTCTGCAAAAGAACAAGCATCAGAACTTGCGATCCGAAAGAGGCAATCCTATAAACCATAAAAGCCGAAACAATATGGAGCAACTACTTCACTACGTGTGGAAGCACAAACTCTTCCCACTCTCCCCTCTTTCCACCACCGACCACAGGCAGGTGGAAGTCATCGACCCCGGATTGCACAACCGCAATGCAGGGCCCGATTTCTTCAACGCCAAAATCAAGATTGCCGGAACTCTCTGGGTGGGCAACGTGGAGATTCACGACAAGGCGAGCGACTGGTTTCTTCACGCCCACGACAAGGACGAGAGATACGACAATGTGATACTGCACGTCTGCGGCATCATCGATACGGAAGCCCGAAACTCCAAGGGTGCCCCGCTGACGCAGATGCAGCTCGACATTCCGGACAATGTATTGAAGCACTATCAGGAGCTGCTCACCATCGACCAGTATCCCCCTTGCTATCAGATAATTCCATCGCTCACCAAGCTCACTGTGCATTCGTGGATGAGCGCCCTGCAAACCGAGCGCCTTTCGCAGAAAACGGAGGCGATAGAAGAGCGTGTGCGCCAATGTAACGGCGACTGGGAGAATGCCTACTTCGTAACCCTGGCTAGAAACTACGGCTTCGGAATCAATGGCGATGCCTTTGAGCAGTGGGCGCTGAAACTGCCTCTGAGGGCGGTGGATCATCACAGAGACGACCTCTTCCAGGTGGAAGCCATCTTCATGGGGCAGGCGGGATTGCTGGAGCTGAACACCATCCCCGAACGCTATCAAAAAGATGCCTTGAACGACGGCTATTTCTCAAGGCTGAGGAATGAATATCTCTATCTCTCGCATAAGTTCTCGCTGCAGCCGATGGATTACAAGCTGTGGCGATTCCTGCGACTCCGCCCGCAGAACTTCCCGCATATCCGCATTTCGCAGCTTGCCAATCTTTACTATAACCGCCGTGCGGGATTAAGCCAGCTGCTGGAGGCTTCTACGGTGAAGGAGGCGAAGAAGGTGCTCTCTACCAGCGTTACGGAGTATTGGGAAACTCATTATACCTTTGGCAGTACGAGCATCAGGAACGAGAAGCACCTCTCCCCTTTCTCGCTCAATCTGCTCATCATCAACACCGTGGTTCCCATTCTCTTTGCCTACGGCAGGCACCGGGGTGAGGAGAAATACTGCGACCGTGCCTTCGATTTCCTGGAGGAGCTGAAGGCGGAGAATAACCACATAGTAAGGATGTGGCAGCAGTGTGGCCTGGAGGTGGAGAACGCCGGGGATAGCCAGGCGCTTATCCAGCTTAAGAAGGAATACTGCGACAAGAAGGAATGCCTGAGGTGCAGGATTGGGTATGAATACTTGAAAAGATAAAAAGAAAAACTCTTCCCCCTACTATTAATAATTGTTATTTATCAGAAAGTTTATGGCAGACCAACAGGAAATATTAAATACCATTCTCTTAACAAGGCTGAATTATTTCAGCCTTGCAGGAATGCTGGAGCTATATAGAAGAGTAGGCTCCGCCACGCTCATCATGGAGCATAAAAACGACATCCGAAGCCTCCTCCCCGATGCCTCGGATAAACTCGTAAACGCTATCCAAAACTGCGACGAGGCACGAAAGCGAGCCGAGGCAGAACTGGAATACGACATAAGATACGGCATCGAACCGATAACAATGAACGATGACCGCTACCCACAGCGACTCAAAAACTGCGATGATGCGCCCTTGATGCTCTTCTACAAAGGCAACGCCAACCTCAACCAGCAGCGCATTATCAATATCGTGGGAACCCGCCACTGCACCCCGTACGGCGAAGACCTCATCCGCCGCTTCATCTCCGACCTGAAGCAGATCTCCCCTCGTGTACTCATCGTGAGCGGCTTAGCCTATGGCGTAGATATCGTGGCCCATCGCCAGGCACTCACCTGCGGCTACGAAACCGTGGGCGTACTGGCTCATGGTCTCGACGACCTCTATCCACGCCAGCACCGGGAAACGGCAGCCAGAATGATAGAGCAAGGCGGATTGCTCACCGAGTTTCTTACCCAGACGAATGCAGATAAAATCAACTTCGTTCGCCGCAATCGCATCGTGGCGGGAATGTCGGATGCCTGCATTCTGATAGAGAGTGCAGCTCATGGCGGCGGACTCATCACCTGCGATATTTCGCAATCCTACAACCGTGATGTCTTCGCCTTCCCAGGCAGGATAGGCGATTACTACAGCGAGGGGTGCAACAACCTGATAAGGAACAATGGTGCCACGCTCATCACCAGTGCCCAGGATTTCGTGAAGGATATGCGCTGGCAGGATGATGCCACCCTGATGAGAGCCAAGCAGCAGGGCATCGAGCGCAGCCTCTTCCCGGAACTATCGCCCGAGGAGGAGCTCATCGTCCAAATCCTCTCCAGGACCAACGACCTGCAGATCAACATCATCAGCGTGAAATCGAATATCGACATCGGTCGCCTCACCTCCATCCTATTTACGCTGGAGATGAAGGGCATCATCCGCACCTTGGCAGGAGGAATGTATCATCTGCTGAAATAAAGGGATGAGAACACTTGTAAAACATCATCATTCAAGGTGATGTTTGGCTATCTCAAAAAAAAGATGTAACTTTGCAGCCGCAAAAACAGAACAGAAAGATTCAGATGAAAATAGGTAATATAGAATTTGGGCCTCAGCCCCTCTTCCTCGCTCCAATGGAAGACGTAACGGATATTGGCTTTCGCATGCTCTGCAAGCGATTCGGAGCTGCCATGGTTTATACAGAGTTCGTATCGGCGGAAGCCTTGGTGCGAAGCATCAAGAGCACAGTCAGCAAGCTTACGATAAGCGATGAGGAGCGCCCTGTGGGCATTCAGATTTATGGTCGCACCACCGAGGATATGGTGGAAGCTGCCAAGATCGTGGAACAGGCGAAGCCGGATGTGATTGATATTAACTTCGGTTGCCCAGTGAAAAAGGTTGCCGGAAAGGGTGCCGGAGCCGGAATGCTCCGCAATATTCCTCTGATGCTCGACATCACCAGAGAAGTAGTAAAAGCGGTCAACGTGCCCGTAACCGTGAAAACCCGACTGGGTTGGGATTGCGATAACCTCATCATCACCGAGCTTGCCGAGCAGCTGCAGGATTGCGGAATACAGGCACTCACCATCCACGGCAGAACCCGAAGCCAGATGTACACGGGTGAAGCCGACTGGAGCCTCATCGGAGAGGTGAAAAACAATCCCCGCATCCATATTCCTATCATCGGTAACGGCGATATTACGACTCCAGAGGAAGCCAAGCTTGCCTTCGAGCACTACGGCGTAGATGCGGTGATGATTGGCAGAGCCACCTTCGGCCGTCCTTGGATTTTCAAGGAAATACGTGATTATCTGGACAATACGGGTGCTGCACCATTAACCGTAGATGAGAAGATTGATCTCCTGGAGGAGCAACTTCGCATCAACGTGGAGCGCATCGACGAGTACAGAGGCATTCTCCACACCCGTCGCCACCTGGCCGCCTCCCCTATCTTCAAGGGCATTCCTGATTTCCGCCAGACGAGAATCGCCATGCTGAGAGCCACAACCGTGGAGGAGCTAACCGGGATTCTGAAAGAATGCCGGGAGAGAATCAAGGCGATAGAATAAGAAACAAAAAGGGAGAATCCAACAGACACCTGTTAGTTTCTCCCTTTTACTTTTAAAAGATTGACTTTATATAATCCATCAAATTTTCATTCTTATAGCTTGGAGTTTGAAGTGATCTACCACCCTTAAAACCATGCTTAATCAATACACTTTCATTCAATTGGTCTCCTGAATATTCTGCAACCAATCAGAACTTACACTATTAGGTGCCCATATCTTAAAACATTTTTGCCCTAATGTGCTACCATAAAAGAAAGTATATGTCTGTCCCATCACTTCGAAATCAAAATGTTCATCAGACTTTGCTGTTTTTAAAGCTTCAGAAAAGTCTTTTAGATTTTTTACAGCAGTTTCCTTATCTCCCAACAACAAATTCACATCATCATGAAATTTTGAATTATTACGTAACGTTAGAGAATACACATCCCCACTCTCTGTTGTAGACTTCATCAAACTGACAGAACCATTTGTAAACCCCTTTACCCTCTCTATTGAACCAGACTTTTTTAATTGCGCATGACTCATAATTGGGCAAACACTTAAAATTAATGATAAAAGAAGTATAACTTTAAATCTAAACATAATCAAAAATAATTATCAAATTACTATTGTCTCATCCACAACAAGTCAAAGTACATCAATCTGGTTGCCATTTTGATTTGTTGCCCCTTCTTTCCTCCTGTATATAAGAACTCCTGCTCTTCAGAGGTAAACAGAGGTTGAAAACCGTTTTTTTGATAGAAAGAGATTACTTCAGGAGCATTGATTGCATCTACTATCACAAAGCGACAGCCAGACTTGTTGTCATGAGACATAAACCAACCCTTGATGAAATCAATGACTTCACTGCCTATTCCCTTTCCACAAAAATCCTTGTTTACGCCCAAACGACCGATAAGAATACCAGGGTATCTACGCAGAGGCTTTTCATGATGCGTAAGACTTTTCATATAATCCTTACGGCTTCTTGGCAAATCATAAATACGAATGCTATCATTAGAAACCGTAAAGGCACAAACGATTTTGGTGGGGTCATCATTCTTTCGAAAACAATATGATTTCCCCATCAAATAATAAGCATAGCGTGTGGCATCATTCTTGAAAAAATCATCCAGATCTTCATTGCCACACGAGAATGGTTGACAGGTGGATAATAAGTCATCTGTCAATTCACTAAAAAAGCATTGTGAACTCAGAAACATAAATGCCTCCTTTCTTATCTCATACCTGCCTTTTCCAAAATGCTGCGAGCCATTACACAAAAGGGATGTTCTTCGATATTTTTGAATCCCTTAAAGTTACGCTCGGCCTCTTCTGCATGGCGCAAAAACTCTTTTGCCTCTTTACCATGCAATGTTGGTATTGCTTTGATTGCTGTTGCCATAATCTTATCTCCTATCATTATGTCAACTGCCAACCTGTAACAAAGTTAACAGGTTAACAGTTAACAGTTGTTTTTTCTATACTTCTACCTGAAATTGAAGAAACCTAGCTTCCTCAAATTATAGAGAAGGGCTTTACTTCTTCAATATACTCTGCCCTTCGAGCAGGGCGAGTGCCTTGTTCTCGTTCTCCTCCATGATTTCGCGCTCTCCAGGACCCTTGTCATTGATTCCGCAGAGGTGCAGGATGCCGTGGATGATGACGCGATGAAGCTCATCATCGTAGGTTTTGCCAAACTGCTCGGCATTGGTGCGCACGGTATCGAGCGAAATCACGATGTCGCCGTTAATCACATCATCCTCATCATAATCGAAGGTGATGACATCGGTATAGTAATCATGACCCAGATACTCGTTGTTTACTTCGAGAATCTTCTCGTCATCTACAAACATATAGCCTATCTCTCCCACCTTTCTGCCATGGGAGGCAGCTACCTTGCGAATCCAGGCACTGGTGTCGCGCTTCTTGATTTTCGGCATTTTCACGCCATCTACATTGTATGTTATCATACGCTTCTTCCTCCTATTTTTATTTTATTTTTGGTAAAAATTCATCTACTTCTCTTCCAAAGAATCTCAGTTCCCTGACCAGCGTTGAGCTGATGCTGCTGTATCTTGGGTCGGAAAACAGCAGGATGGTTTCTACGCCGCCCAACTGCTTGTTGATGTCAGCCTGCTCTCTTTCGTACTCGAAATCCTTGGCAGAACGAACGCCACGCACCAGGAACTTGGCTCCCAGACGATGCGCCAAATCGATGGTGAGGTCATCGTAGGCAACCACCTCCATGCGGTAGCCCTTGGATGCATCCGTCGCATCTGCCAGCTCTGCACATTCCTTCGGAAAAACAGCCTTGATATCCTCCACACGCTTCGAGATTTCCTCGCTGGCGTGCTTCAACTTGCTCATCGCCACAGCAATCACGAGCTTATCGAACATGGGCAAAGCTCGCTCGGCGATGTTCTGATGCCCTATCGTAAATGGGTCGAATGTACCCGTAAATATTCCTATCTTCATACTACTCAAATAAGTCTCCTTGCATGATGTTCCCAGCGTATGGATTTCTGCCCAGATGCTCATAAGCCAGCTTGGTAGCCATACGTCCACGAGGGGTACGCTTAATAAAGCCTTCCATGATGAGGAATGGCTCGTAAACCTCCTCCACGGTGCCGCCATCTTCGCCAATAGCCGTAGCGATGGTGCTTACGCCCACAGGACCTCCACGGAACTTGTCGATGATGGTGGTGAGAATCTTGTTGTCTATCTCGTCCAAGCCATACTGGTCGATGTTCAGCGCCCTGAGCGCCATCTGGGCAATCTCGAAGGTGATGGTTCCGTTGCCCTTTACCTGGGCGAAATCACGCACTCTTCGCAATAATGAGTTGGCAATACGAGGGGTTCCACGCGAACGGCGGGAGATTTCCACTGCCGCCTCATCCTCTATCGGCACCTTCAGGAGCATCGCACTTCGCTTGATAATCTTCTGAAGCGTCTCCGGGTCGTAGTATTCCAAATGCAGATTGATTCCGAAACGGGCACGGAGAGGAGCCGTGAGAAGACCGCTGCGGGTGGTGGCTCCAACGAGGGTAAACGGATTCAGATCTATCTGGATGCTTCGTGCAGAAGGACCCTTGTCTATCATGATGTCGATGCGGTAATCCTCCATCGCCGAATAGAGATATTCCTCTACCACTGGCGAGAGGCGGTGAATCTCGTCGATGAAAAGCACATCATTAGGCTCCAGGGAGGTAAGGATTCCTGCCAGATCGCCCGGCTTATCGAGCACAGGGCCTGATGTAATCTTGAAGCCCACGCCCAGTTCGTTGGCGATGATGTTACTCAATGTGGTCTTACCCAATCCCGGAGGACCGTGCAAGAGGGTATGGTCGAGCGGTTCGCCACGATACTTGGCAGCCTCTACGAAGACTTCGAGATTATCCACCACGCCATTCTGTCCGCTGAAGTCGGAGAACTTCAGTGGGCGCAGTGCTTTCTCGAATTCCTTTTCGGCAGGCGAAACCGTCTGTTGTCTAATATCAAAATCTTCGTTCATTCTATGACTATTATCGATAATATGGGTGCAAAGTTACACATTTGTTGCGGAATTAAAGAAGAAAAACCGAATTATTTTGCTTGTGTTTTTGCTTGTGATTTTGCACAATCCAAAAAGATTCGTGCAGAATTGCAAGCGCCATCTATTAAAAATGCTATAATTTATCATTTTCCTGGCAAATAATTTGTTTATCCGATAGAAAAGATGTACTTTTGCACTCGATATTGAAAGCGAGGGAAAAAGAGAGACTATAAATAAGAGAGAAATAGAGAGACATCTCAATGAATTCGGAAAGGATTAAGAAAGGATTCGGAAAGAATCCATAAAAACACAAAAAGGTCGTGAAGTTTCTGATTGAACCTCACGACCTTTTCTTATATCATTACCTCACGGGTTAACGGGTTAACAGTTAACAGCCGTTTTTTGGATAGTTACGTCCCCGTGGTGAGCAACTGCACGGCACGCTGAACTATCTCGTTCGTCTCGTTCCAAACCTGGAAATATTGGCTCATATCCCAGATATCTCTTGCCACAAGCGCTTTCAGCTGCAGGGCGAGGTATTTCTTTGTCTGAGTCAATTCTGCCTCATCCTTAGGCTCTATCTTCTCTTTCTTGCCCTCTGCAATGATGCCTTCGATGAGCGAAGACGGAACCTCGTAACTTGCCAGGAACTTGTTGAAATCCTTATACTGGCTCTTCAATTCCTTGCGATGCGCATCGATGAACTTCAGGCTCTGGTTGATGACGATGCTCTTGGCTGCCAACTGACGGTGCATCTTGGTGTACTTGGTAGTATCCAGCGGAACAAAATAATCTGGCATAATGCCGCCACCACCATAAACCACACGATGCTTGCGCAATGTATAATACTTCAAGCTGTCAGAAAGATGGATGCTGTCCTGGTTGGTAAACTCGCCATGCTTGTAGCGGTTGTCGAGATCCATCGCATAATCCAATCTATCTCCTTTCTTATAAGGCTTCTGGATACATCTGCCGCTAGGCGTATAATAATGGGCGATGGTGAGGCGAATCTCGCTGCCATCATCGAAGGTAAGCGGACGCTGCACCAATCCCTTGCCGAAGGTTCTGCGACCTACCACTACTCCACGGTCCTGATCCTGGATGGCTCCGGAAACAATCTCTGCGGCAGAAGCTGTAAACTCATTGGTAAGCACTACCACCTTGCCCTTGCGCCATCTTCCGTTAGCCTGCGCCTTGTACTCCTGACGGGGAGCTGCGCGACCACTGGTATAAACGATGAGATCTCCCTTCTGCAGGAACTCATTGGCTATCTGAGCCGCTGCCTGAAGGTAGCCGCCGCCATTATCCTCAAGGTCGAAGATCAGGTCTTTCATTCCCACTTTCTTGAGCGAATCCATCGCCGTAGTCACCTCCTTGTAGCTGGTCAGACCGAAACTTCCCAGTCGGATGTATCCGATTCCCGGACGAATCATATACGCCGCATCCATGGTGGTTACAGGAATCTTATCGCGCTTTACCTTGAAGGAGAGCTTATCCTTGATGCCCCGGCGCACGATGGTAAGGTTTACCACCGTTCCCTTAGGACCACGAAGGCGCTTCATGATTTCCTCCTTGCTCATCTTCACACCCGAAATAGCCGTATCATTCACCGCAACAATGCGGTCGCCGGCAATGATTCCCACCTTCTCGGAAGGACCATTCACTACGGGCTGGATGACGAGTAAGGTATCATCTACCATGTTAAACTGCACGCCGATGCCATCGAAACTGCCATTCAGCGGTTCATTCATCGCCTTGGTTTCCTTGGCTGTGGCATAGGAAGAATGAGGGTCGAGCTTCTCGAGCATACCACGGATGGCATCCTCTACAAGCTTGTTCTCATCCACACTATCCACATAGAGATTGGTAATGGCGATTTCCGCCCTACCCAACTTCTCTATCGGGCTGTTCTTGCCCATCTTGATGCGCAACTGGGCACTGGCAGAAGTTACTGCCAAGAATGCCAGAAACGCAAATAAAATTATCTTCTTCATTTTCTAAAACTTCGTTCTTCACTCTTCACTTAATCCAGCGGTGCTGAGTCTTCCTCCGGAATATCCTCCTCAATCACCAGGTTATCGATGATGAAGTTCTGACGTTCCATCGTATTCTTACCCATATAATACTCCAGGAGTTTCTGCACCTGGTCGGTCTTGTGGAGCGTAACCTGCTCCAATCGCATATCCGGACCGATGAAGTGGGCAAATTCCTCTGGTGAAATCTCTCCCAAACCCTTAAATCGGGTGATTTCCGGGTCAGGACCAAGGTTTCTAATGGCTTGCTGTCGCTCCTCATCACTGTAGCAGTAATGCGTGATGAAATCGCCCTTCTTCTCCTTAGGGCCCAACTTGGCATCGGCATCAGCCACCGCCTGCTTGTTCTTGATCTTGGTTCGCTTGTTGCGCACTCGGAACAATGGGGTTTGGAGCACGTAAACATGTCCCTTCTTGATGAGGTCGGGGAAGAACTGCAGGAAGAAGGTGATGATGAGCAATCGGATGTGCATTCCATCTACATCGGCATCGGTAGCCACAATCACCTTATTATATCTCAATCCGTCCAATCCATCCTCAATATCAAGAGCTGCCTGAAGAAGGTTGAACTCCTCGTTCTCGTAAACCACCTTCTTGGTCAGACCATAGCAGTTTAACGGCTTGCCTCGCAGGGAGAATACCGCCTGTGTATTCACATCGCGGCTCTTGGTAATGCTTCCGCTGGCAGAATCACCCTCGGTGATGAAGATGGAGCTTGCCTCCTTCAGCCCGTTCTTGGCATCGCTGAAGTGGATGCGGCAATCGCGCAGCTTGCGGTTGTGGAGGTTCGCCTTCTTGGCACGCTCACGAGCCAGCTTGGTAACGCCAGCCATCGCCTTGCGCTCACGCTCGCTCTCCTTGATCTTGTTCTCCAGAATCTCAGCCACATCCTTGTGGATATGGAGATAGTTATCTACTTCCTTCTTCAGGAAATCGCCTACATACTTGTTGATGGTTTCGCCTCCGTTCGGAGACATTGTGGTACTTCCGAGCTTAATCTTCGTCTGACTCTCAAACACCGGCTCCTCAACGTTCAGTGCAATGGCAGCCACCAGTCCGTTTCGGATATCAGCATACTCATACTTGCCGTAGAACTCCTTGATGGTTCTGGCGATATGCTCCTTGAAAGCACTCTGATGAGTACCGCCCTGGGTGGTATGCTGACCATTCACGAAGGAATAGTACTCCTCGCCATACTGATTGGTATGGGTAAAGGCGATCTCGATGTCTTCGCCCTTCATGTGGACAATCTCATAGAGACCCTCGTTGGTCATGTTATCGGTCAGGAGATCCTTCAAACCATGACGGCTGAGGATGCGGCGACCATTGTGCATGATGGTAAGACCGGTGTTCAGATAAGTATAGTTGCGGAGCATGGTTTCCACGAAATCATCGTGGAAAGAATAGTTCTTGAACAGGGTATTATCCGGTTCGAAGAAGATGAAGGTACCGTTCTCGTCCTCCGTATCTTCGGTAACATCGCTCTGCAGAATACCTTTCTCAAACTTCAGATGGCGCACCTTGCCGTCGCGGAACGACTTTACCTCGAAATGGGAGCTGAGGGCATTCACCGCCTTCACACCCACTCCGTTCAAGCCGACACTCTTCTTGAACGCCTTGCTGTCGTACTTACCACCGGTATTCAGCACGCTCACAGCCTCGACAAGTTTACCTTGAGGAATACCACGACCATAGTCGCGCACACTGACCCGCAGATGATCTTCGATATCAATCTCCAATCTGGATCCAGCTCCCATCTTGAACTCGTCGATAGAGTTATCTACCACCTCTTTCAAGAGTACGTAGATTCCATCCTCCGGCAGGTTACCATCACCCAGACGACCAATGTACATACCCGGACGAGTACGTACATGCTCCATATCACTCAAGTGTCGGATGTTGTCATCGGTATATTCTACCGGCTGCTGCTCCTGTGGGGCTTTCAATTCATTATTATCTTCTGACATAAAATCCTCCTATGTTTTAGGGGGAATCAAGAGAAATTAAGGAGTTATGATGAAAAGACATCCGTCTTGACCTCCCTAACTCCTTAACTCACTTAATTCCTTATTTAATAATCTTCTTGTAGCACTTTCTGCGCTTGTGCATCACTGGGGTCAAAGCTCCCCACTGGCCCTGCACGCCCGCATTGGTCTCCAGCTCCACCTGGGTTTCACCCCATTCAATGCCATATTTCTGGTACCATGGAATCAGATCGGCAAAGAGAAGCGCATTGGCTCCCTTGGCACGATACTCAGGAAGAATACCAATGAGAAGGAGGTCAACGATGTTGGTCTTGTGCTGCTTGATGGCTCTCAGCACGTGGAACCAGCCGAACGGCAACAATCTGCCTCGGCGGCACTTTCTCAGGGCATGAGCCAAAGAAGGCATGGTGATTCCTACACCGATGAGCTTATGCTCTCCACCCGTCCAATCCTCGAGACAGGTGATGAGGTTGAAGTCGAGGAAACCGAGATACGACTTGATAAGCTGGTCTATCTGCTTCTGCGAGAGTTCGGAATATCCATAGAGGTCCTTGTAGGTATCGTTGATGAGGTCGAAGATCTTCTGTCCCATTCCACCTTGGAAAACATCCTTCTTGGTGAGCTTGCGGACATGCAGATTATAACGCTTCTCGATCATCATCGCAATCTTGGCGTACTTCTCAGGCACCTCATCCGGCACCATGATCTTGAACTCTACGTACTTGTTATCTACCTCAAATCCCTCCAAAGCCTCGATGTGCTCCGGATAATAAGGGTAATTGTAGATGGTAGGCATGGTTCCAAGCTGATCGAAACCCCAGGTAAGCATTCCCTCAGGGTCCATATCGGTAAATCCAAGCGGACCTACCACATCCTCCATGCCTTTCTCCCGGCCATATTTTTCAACGGCATCCAGAAGGGCCTTCGAAACCTCACGGTCGTCGATGAAATCAATCCATCCGAAGCGAACGGATTTCTTTCCCCACTTATTGTTTGCCTTATGGTTGATGATAGCTGCAACGCGACCTGCCAGCTTTCCATCCTTATAGGCAAGATAATACTCTGCCTCGCAGAACTCGAACGCAGCGTTCTTATCCTTGCTCAGGGTATTCATTTCGTCGCTGAAAAGATTAGGCACGTCATATTCGTTGCCTTCGTAGAGATCGTAGTGGAAGTCGATGAACGTCTTCAAATCCTTCTTACTCTCTACCCTTTTAATTTCTATTAATGACATGATTTCAAACTAGTTTGCAATATTATAGGATGCAAAAATAGCAATATTTCGCCAAACGACCAAATATTGCTATCTTTATTTTCAGTTTTTTAGAGATTTAGAACATTGAAAGACAAGGGCGAATTCAACAAGCAAGTGAAAAGGTATAGCTTTTCCAGCATTAGAAATGTTAGCCAATTGTTAGATTTATGTTAGATTTTTAATTATCAATCCTTACTTGCTGCTAGTTGCAATTTTCTTGTTCAGATTGGAAGGGTCATAAAATTGAAGCTTCTTCATCTCAACTTGTACTACAGCAGGTAGAGACGGCAATCTATTTTCTGAAATAAAGTCTTCTATTGCTTGAGCAGCTTCCTGGGGTTGTAGCTTTTGACCTGCCTCTTTCATCTTGCCATCTACATATTCTTGTTCTGTAATAAATAGTTCTGTTACAACATGAATGAGCTGTTTACGAGAATCCTTCTTGTGCCAATAGTTGTAGCTTTGATCCGTTTTCTGACTGAGCAAATTCTTGAAAGAATAGTAATCCTCATCGCTTAATCTATAAGCCTCCATGAAATAGTCACTTTTCATTTCTTGCGTAAAGCCAAAAATATTATGCGTTAGCTTGTCGTATGTTGGTATCATATCCATTTCTATCATACAACTCTTGTTGATAGAATCAGTTGTCACTCTTCCTATTATTTGGCTTGCCTTTTTGATATAGCCAACATTAGCAGAATCTTGAATAGCATACTTCTTACGGCATTCCTCTATGAATGTCTTTCCTTCTGGCCAAGGTCGAAATGTAGCTTGGTCGCTAAGCATAAAGGTCCTTTTCTTATCTTTGCTGATAAGCTCTTCATTTCTAAGATGTCTGCTACTATACATTCTTAAATCTACTTTTTCATTCTTTAGGTTGATATAATATTCCACAATGCCATCCACATAATATTTGAGTACAGAGTCATTGTGCTGATAGCTACGATAATATCCTTTAAGTCTCACAAACTTGGGACGCTGGCTACTAATCGTAACATCCTGAAGTTTGATTTGCCCTAATGCTTGGAGGGGAAAAAAGAGTAATAATAAATACAAATATTTCATATTCTTTAATTTTCTGAAATTCACAATAAGGATGTTTTACTTCAACTGCTGTCAATGACTTGTCAATTACAACAAGTTTTCTCCGTTATCATCAGCACATGGCTTTCGTCGCTCAATGTGGTGGCGAAAATATAGGTTTCACCTCCATCCTTCAGCTTCAGGCGCTTGCGCAATTCTGCCACGGAAAGGGGGAAGTTGCGGGTGGCGATGTTCGCCTTGGTGATTCCGCCAAGATGACGCTTCAACTCCTTCTTATTAAAGGAAGAAACGGCAATGATGCGGAAGCTTCTGCCTGGGAATGCTTCGATAGGTGCCTGGCTCACGAAAAGATGACTGTTCTTGGAAAGCATCCTTGCATCATAGCGCCCGGAAAGAACGCTGAAACAGCCGGCTTTCATCAGCGAGGCATTCGGCTCATAAAGATACTGCATCTCTTCAAGAACTGGCGGAGCTATTCTGACAGAAGAAGACTTCATATCCAACTCGTCACAGACGAAGGATTGTGCATCATTGACGCAATAAATGCGGAGATTCCCGGCATGTTTTACTTCTCCATCTGCCGATGAAGCCTCCATATCGCCCATATTTCGCGCTGACAGCACTAAAAGAAGCTCCTTGCACTCATTGTTCACGGAGATGATATGAACCTCTCTTACATGGCTTAATTCGCTTATAGCACGGTGCCAGTCGAGCATCGGAGAGAGTTTGATGATGACGTAATCAACCTTCGAAAGCATTTCTTCCTGCAAAACGGTGACATCGGGCGTGCAATCCTTTAAGGATACCACCTTGTTGCCTGCATCGTCTCTACGGGCAGGATCTATGAAGATTATCTTAAGACCAAGGTTGGTCTTAAGTAATGACCGAGGCTGGTCATAAGTGATGCCTAAAGAATCATCAGCTGATGCTGCATCTTTTTTCTTTGGATGAAAAGAATGAAGAACCTCAATTCCATCCCCATTCTTCACGATGGCGTTCTTCAAGCCCAAGCGCCCGAAGTTCTCCTTTGCCGCCTCACAGAGATGAACCTGTCGCTCCACGTACATCGACTTCACTCCCAATCGGGCTGCGATATAAGAGAAATCTACTCCAAAGCCACCAGTCAGGTCAACAAACTCTATTTCATTTTCAGCCTTCATCTCGGTTCCAGATGAAGATACCGGCAAGCCGAGCAACCTCGCAGCCAATTCTGCCTTGTAAAGTGCAGTAGATTCAGAGGAGCATTGCTCCATAGAAATATGAGGAGGATAGATGATGCCTTCGAGACTTGCCCAACGAGGCAACTTGACACGAGCCATCTTTCGCCCACGAATCTGATCGAGAGCGAAAGGCATATCTACTTCCGGATACTTGCTTCCGAGAAAAGCCAGCTGGCGGACATCTTCGTCCTGGTGCTGGCGAATAAAGTCTTGAGTAGCTTGGTTCATCATTTATGCTCTTTTTATATCTTTATGGAATGGTACTTTATATTTTTATAGCTTAATACTTCTGTTCTTTTAAACCTCTCACGACATAAGGAATATTGCCTGGCAATGGCAAAAAATTGCCCTCCTAAAGGGCAAAAAATGCCATGGCAAGGCAAAAATTAGAATGAGGCCTCCGCAGTAAAAAAGCCTACTCTCGTTTTCACTCTTCACTCTTCACCATTTAGCCTGAACCCCCGATAAACACAGGGGATTTGAGAGGTGAAGAGTGGCGCTGACTCTTCACCACTCTTCACCTATAAATGTAAATCGCTGATTCACAATGGAATAGCTACAGTGCCGAAGAGCCCCAAAAACTCCAGTCCTATAAAAAGGTGAAGGGTGGGTGAAGAGTTGAAGTGACTCTTCACCCACCCAACAGCCTATCCTTCAGCCGCTTACACCCAAAAGGTGAAGAGTGAAGGGTTTTTGAGAAAATTCTCTCGCATTCGTTCGTATGCGAAGAGAAAAATCCGGTGTCTTAAGAGATACGGTGGATTAGTCAGCCAACTTAGCCTTCAAGAACTCACGGTTCAAGCGGGCGATGTT
>USRA01000024.1 GCA_900557035.1 uncultured Prevotella sp.
AAAGTGACACGAAGTCACCACCGTTAGCTTCTTCCTGAGCTCTAGCTTCCTTCATTGCATTGGTAAAACCAGCGTCGGTCTTGTGATCGGCAAGGTTTTCAATTACATCAGGCACAGAAATCTCAAGAATTACATTCATACCACCCTTAAGGTCAAGTCCGAGACCAATCTGAGTTTCCAAGCAGTTCTGGTATGAATAAACACCTAAGTACTTCACAGAATCCTTATAATCCTGCTGCGCGATAGGGTCTTTCAACTTTGCAGCCTCGCCGTCATAGTAACGTGTGGCGAACGAGAATGACAAATAGAAGATACTTGCGAGTGTCAGTAAGACGGCTACACAAATTACAATTCCTTTGTTTTGCATTTCTATTTATTGTTATTAATTTATTTATTCACAGTTAAGTAAAAACGTCAATACACACATAATGACGTGCAAAAATACGCATTTTTTTTCGTAAATAAGAATAATTTGCCCTATTTTTGATGTTTAGGGCGCATTTTTAGCTTGCAGATGATGGGATAGTGGTCTGAAACCGCTATTTTGTTATCTACATAGCATTCGTATGGCTCCCAATCATCAGAGCACATGATATTATCTATACGTACAAAAAATCCTCCATGATGATAGCTGATACCGGGGCCGTTTCCGCTGGCAATGTAGCAATCTGTCAGATTCTTCGCTATCGTGCGGTGGGCGTACGAGATAGGTCCATCATTGAAGTCACCACAGAGAATGGTACTCATACTCTTATGATGCTTTACATACTCCGCCACAGCCTCTGCCTCGGGAGCACGCTTGCGGGTTGCCTCAGCCAACTTCACCACCAGGAGCTTTGAGGTTTCCTCGGCTGTATCCACCTGAAGCTTTCCAACCACCAGGTTTTTAAACTGCCTGCGGTCTTCCAGGCTCAATCCGGTTGTTTCCAGATGATTGTTGATGACGAGCACCATCTTTCCCTTTATCTTCAGGCGATATGCCACACTCATATTTCCCGTCGATTCGTAAGGAATCAACTCCTTGGAAAGAATCGGATACTTGCTGAGCAGCATCAGGCAGTTGCCACCCTTGGGATGGACGGTCGTATCCTGATAGGCATACATCGGCTTCAAGATACTGTCTATCTGCTGCTGATTCTTCCAATTGGGCATGGCTTCCTGCAGGCACACGATATCGGCATCCTGTTCCTGGATATACTGCAGGCAGATGTTATGTCCTTCATCATCCTCTGTCTGGCTGCCGAAGTTCCAGGTATTATACGACAACACCTTGATACTTCCCTCAGGCGCATCTCCCTTCATATTGATAGGCATGTATTGGCGCACAGGCACAAAAGCCACCAGGAATCCGAGTACAGGAATCAGGGCGTACTTGGAACGGAAGACAAGCCAAAAGACCAGGAACCCCAAATTGATGACGAGAAAGATGGGAAACAGCAAGCCTGCATTGGTAAATGCAGGAAACTTTGCCGGATTCAACAAATCCGAATATCCCACCAATAGCATGAAGACAATGGTAGCCACATTGGCTCCCGCTATCATCTTCACCGTAAAATCTTTCAATCCGTCAAGCATATCTTCTTACTTATTACTCTGATCGAAAAGCGTCTGCTTCTCTTCTTTAGAGAGACTGTCGTAGCCGCTCTTTCTAATTTTATCCAATATCCGGTCTATCTCTACCTGATTTGCCTTCTTGCGCTGCTCATCCTGGTCGGTAGGCTGGAAATCAGTTGTATAATTCTCATTTCGGGTATAGTCGAAACGCTGCTTGGTGTACTTATTACGACCACCAAACATGTTTCTCACCTTGTCGAAGGCATCTTGGGTAGATGAATTGTGATAACCACCCTCCATCTGCTTGCGCCAGTAGCGAATCATAAAGAAACCGAAGACCATACCTCCCAGGTGGGCAATATGAGCCACGCCGTCACCACGGGTAGCCAATGCCGAGAAGAGTTCGATGGCCGCATAGCCAATCACGAAATACTTCGCCTTGATAGGTACCGGCAATGGGAAGATGAAGATACGCTCATTCGGATAAATCATGCCGAAGGCAAGCAGAATGGCATAGATGGCACCCGAGGCACCCACCGTGGTCCACAAATTAAGATAATCCCCCATCGGCAGGCGGGCACCATTGGCATCCACGATAAACTGATAGGCAGAGAAGTCATTATACAGATAGCTGACATACTGCGCAGCTTCCTGAAAGAGTCCAGCGCCCACGCCACAAGCTATGTAATAAAAAAGGAACTTCTTGGCTCCCCATACTCTTTCTACCACACAACCAAACATCCAGAGGGCAAACATATTGAATATGATGTGTTCAAAACCTCCATGCATAAACATATAGGTAATCAACTGGTACACGTGGAAGTCGGATGCCATAAAGAAGTGAAGTCCCAATATATCATTGAGCATAAAATTGCCAGAAGCATCTTTGCCAAACAAATAGCATACCAAGAAGGCAACAACATTCACTATCAACAAGTTCTTTGTAACTATCGGTATATTGCGCATAACGATTTTCTTTCTTTATTATTAATAATCACTATAAAATTTATAATTTCGTGGCAAAATTACTAAAAATATCCGTGAAATCACCAAAAAATGAGTAGATTACAATAAAATTTCACTATTTTCATCACTTTTCTGCTTTTTTTATTTGAACTTTCAAAGGAAAAAGCTATATTTGTAAGCAAAAAAGATAACAAGACAAAATTACTAATCATTTTATAACGTAAAATTATGAATAAGACAGAATTGATCGACAAGATTGCAGCAAGTGCAGGCATCACAAAGGATCAGGCTAAGGCTGCTCTCAATGCAACTACAAACGCATTGAAGGATGCTCTCATTGCAGGTGACAAAATCCAGTTGGTAGGCTTCGGCACTTTCAGCGTTAACGAGCGTCCTGCTCGCGAGGGTATCAACCCTGCTACTAAGGAGAAGATTCAGATTGCTGCCAAGAAGGTTGCCAAGTTTAAGGCTGGCGCTGAACTTGCAGACGCACTCAACAAATAATCGTAAAGATTATTTCTTAAAATAATAGGGCAACCCTCATGGATTGCCCTATTATTGTATATCATAGAAAGCTTTGCTTATTTAGGCTGCTTGCCGATGTAAGCCAAGATACCACCATCTACATAGAGAATGTGGCCATTCACTGCATTAGAAGCATCTGATGCCAGGAACACAGCAGGACCTTCCAACTCCTCTGGATCCAACCAGCGACCAGCTGGAGTCTTTGCACAAATGAAACTGTCGAATGGGTGACGGCTACCATCAGCCTGACGCTCACGAAGAGGGGCTGTCTGTGGGGTTGCAATATAACCAGGGCCCAGTCCGTTGCACTGGATGTTGTACTCACCATACTCTGAACAGATGTTACGTGTCAACATCTTCAAGCCGCCCTTGGCTGCTGCGTATGCAGAAACAGTTTCACGACCCAACTCGCTCATCATAGAGCAGATGTTGATAATCTTACCATGACCCTTCTTGATCATACCTGGGATAACAGCCTTAGATACGATGAATGGTGCAGTGAGGTCGATGTCGATTACCTGCTTGAAGTCATCAACCGACATTTCCGTCATAGGAATGCGCTTGATGATACCAGCATTGTTTACCAGAATGTCGATAACACCGAGTTCCTTCTCGATGTCAGCAACCATATTCTTCACCTGCTCCTCATCTGTTACATCACAGATATAACCCTTGGCATCAATACCCTTTGCCTTGTAATCTGCAAGCGCCTGATCCATGTGATGCTGGCTGCGGCAGTTGAAAGCAATTTTAGCACCCGCCTTGGCATAAGCCTCAGCAATAGCGAAACCGATACCGTATGCGGCACCTGTCACGAGGGCAACCTTACCCTCCAATGAGAATAGTTTGTTAAAGTCCATACTTTTATATTTTAATCAATTGTTTGATTTGTTACGAGGGCAAAGATACAAAATTATTTTGAATCTCGCTCTAATTCAATACGAAAGATGCAGCCTTTTTACTTATTTTCTCATTTTATTGACTTCTTTTCATAAGTTAGTCCCTTATTGTGATGCTTTTTGCGATGCTTGATTCAACTCTTATCGTATCTGGACACCCAGTGTTTCTTCTATCACTTGGATGACCTGCGGGATGGAATCCACATCAAAATCACCCGTCAGACGCTTGTTCTCATCAGAAGCCGTATATCTCATGCCTGACAATTTAGAAAGTTCCTCCAATACTTCGGATAATGGAGTATTGTCGAAATGCAGGCGATGCGTAGCCCATGCCACATCGTTGATATCATAATCAGCCAACAACTCAGGCTGGGCAGCCCCTTTCAGCAAACGGGCTCGCTTGCCCTTGGTCAGGAAAACGCCTTCAGCAGAATGGCGAGCCGTGAAAAGCACCTTTCCGCCGGTTACCATTACTTCGGGAACATCCGTTCTTTCATCCACCATAAACTGAGTACCGAGCACCCTTACATGTCCATGCTCTCCCACTACATCGAAAGGATGCTGTTCGTCATGCTTCACCTGATAATAGATGCAGCCCTTCATCTCCACCTTTCTGCAATCATCTTCCTGATAGGAAAGAGAAGAATGAGGCATCAATGATACCTTCGTTCCATCAGGCAAATGATACGCCACTACTTCTGAATCAGCAGAAAGCGTCACCGTCTTTGGCTGCAAAAGCGTATAGGCTCCCATGGTGAAGAGCACCAGAATAGATGCAGCCACAGCTATCCAGCGGATGCGACGCATGCGTAAAGATACAGTTGCTGCATGCGAAACCTCTTCATCAGCGATGCCAACCCGAGCCTTCACCTTCTGCAAGGCCTTCCTGGTATCCAGCTTGCCCGGCTGAAAATACTTCAGCACAAATTCCTGTTCATTCTTGTTGATCTTCATCATAGAATCCCTTTCTTTAAAATTGTCCTGTAATAGATGCAAAGAGTGTATTGGTGTTCTTATACTTCTCGATGCCATTATATCGCTTACCCTTCGTATAGCGGATATTGTTTCTGCCATTTTCGATATTGAAGTCGCTTGTCAGCCATCCCAAAGACAGAAACACATCGCCCGAACGGAAGGTCAAAGCCGACTTGATGCGCCAAGCCAGCCATTTTCCGCCGTGATTACTGACGGTTCGGATAGTTATATTGCCATAAAGTTCATCTGTATAAGATGCAGGATGCCCCACACCTTGTGCGTCTTTGATTTCGGTAAAAGATACTATATCATTATAAAATGGCGTGATGCAGAGTCCCGGCTCGCAATGCAGCATCAAGCCCGCAGTACGACGCTTGCTCAACCACAAGGTAGGAGTACGAAAAGCCAAACCTGGCGTTAGGTTGATTTGAATAATCCTCTTCGGATCATATTCATCATACTCATAACGTTCTATCAAGGGTCTATCCCCGTGGTTGTCGTTCCATTCTATTCCACAGGAAACACCGGCATAGGTCAAGGGATAATAGGCAAATGTCAACTCAACCATGTAGCTACTTTCATTGGCATCACAAAGTCCGCCCGTAATACCTGCCACATAGCGCAGCAGCTTGGTATCCTGCTTTAGCTTCATGCGATTGATCATCTCCACACGCTGTTCAAAAGTCATAGAATCCTTCACCGCTTTCACGGTATCATTCAAGATACTATAACCCGTATTCTTCTTCTGAACAGAAACATCAGAACCTTGTGCCTTGCCGGCAATGGCAAAGCACAAGGCACCTAAAATGATAAAAAGACTTCTTTTCATACTCCTCACCTTTTTTATTTGGTATATATTCCTCCATTCTCTTCAGAATCAGAAGAGCTGAAGAACTTCGAAACAGAACTAATATTGTAGCCAGCCACCACTCCGAAGCCTCCTTTTACATTCGAATAGGTAGGTGTAACCTGCATCAAGCCCACATCTGCCCAACTGTTGCTCTGCGCATCGTTGATACTCTTGAGAAACCGATAATATTCAGGAGTTACCTTGTATAAATCTACTACATAAGAAAAAATATAAAATGACTGATGATATGAATAAGAGTATGTATCCAGGTGAAGTGTATAGGTCTTGCCATTTATCGTACGGTCATTGAAGATGTAGGCATTACCAAAATACTCATAATCATCCATACCGAAATCATCATCCAACTTCGACTTCTTGTTCAACAAGGGTTCATTGTCTGTCAGCAGCCCCAGATCACGGTTCATTTCTCGATTCAGTAATCTGAGCTTCACCGAATAATAATCTTCCGAAGAAGGATTATCATGGAAAATAGCTTCTACCCTATCAATGGTTATCGAGTTATAACCATCCGATGATTTCATTTCCAATTTAACATCGCCCAACTCCACTCCTACCTTCTCTGGGATATAAGTAGAAGCTGAAACAGATGAGAAATCCTGAGCAGAAACCTGGAGACTGATTTGATCTCCAACATTCTGCTTGCCTACCACATAATACTGGCCTACCAGTTGCGAAAGCACATCGGGGTTTGTGCTTCTGGTAAAGAGTTGAGCCTCTTCCTCGTTTGCAATGCGTTTCACCGTTTGTTCCACCCCATTCACCTTATATATAATATGTGCATCTACCTTTTCGCGGGATAAGATGTCAACATTCCCCTTTACTGATGCTACAGGCAGACTCTTAGCTACACTGACGAGCGTAGTATCACCTTCGGTAGGAAAGCAATAAACCACCAGTCGGGGATGATCCTGCAGCTTTTGAATATCAAAATCATCTTTGCAGGAAACCAACGTCAGGCAAAAAAGTATGAGGCTAAATGCCCTATATATCATTGTCTTCATTTTTATTTCTTTTTATCTTTACATAAAATCTACATCTATTATTCGCCATGCTATTCCTTAGAACTTGATGGTATAGCTGAACGAAGGAATGATTGGGACAAATCCCCTGTTCTTTGCCGTAAACTGCTTTGTTTCCTCATCGTAATCCACCTTGACATACATCGAGTTCAGGTGACAATATGCATTGTAGATGCTCAAGTTCCAGATGCGCTCATGTCCATGCTTGGTAACATGATGGAAATCAAAGCCCAAGTCCAGACGATGATAAGCCGGCAAGGTCAGGTTGTTGGGGATGGCATAGACAAATGATGCCGATTTCCACCAACTGCCAGGATATCGATTGCCGCCTTCCGGCAAACCAGGCAGTGCCGCTATCTGCGTTGGCACAGTGGCATGATTGCCGGAATGATAACTCCACACCGCATAGCAGCTCACCTTCCTGTTGAAATCATATCTCAAGGAAAGATTCAACTTATGGCGATTGTCATACTTGTCGTAATACCAGTCCTGATAGAACTCATCATACTTTCGCTTGTTCCAGGAGAGTGTATAGGAACCGCTCAAGGTCAGGTGATTGGTACGATAAGTGGCATCTGCCTCCAAACCATAGAACAATCCCTTGCCGTCCATCACCTGACTATCCCAATTCTCTGCTGGAGGTTCGATTCCCAGCCAACTGCTGTATTGCAGAAGATGCTCCGAGAACTTGTAATAGCCTTCGAGCGATAAAATCCAGTGACGATTCGGCTGTGCATAGATGCCTGCCGCTATCTGATAAGAACGCATCGGTTTCAAATCCTTGGTGGTTGGCACCCAATAATCAGTAGGCAAATCCAGATAACTGTTGGATATCTTATGCACATACTGAGTCATCTGCGTGAAAGAAGCCTTCAGCGATACCGCATGACTCCACTGATATTTCAGGGCGAAGCGAGGGTCTATATTGAAGAAGTTCTTGTTGCTGATATGAAACAATCCCAGATGGAAGCCAGCATCCAGGCTCCACTTATCATTGAGATAGATTTCATCCTCCGCATACGCCGACCATTCATGAGACACATGCCTATTGGTACTATTCACACGGATGGTATCCATCTCAGCACCACTTCCATCTCCCATATAGTCAAGCTGCATCACTGTCTGTGGACGGAAGAGATGCATCGTGTAGTCATGACCGAAACGGATATGATGACGTGGATTCGGACGATAATCGAATGCCGTGCGATATCCGGCATCATAGATAGTAGAAGTATAGCCATGCTCCAAATGACTCCACACCCATTCTTTCTTGGTTTGTGGATAGATTTCCCTGTCATCATCCAGGGAATAGAGTTTGGAACGATTGTGGGAATATACAGCCGTGAAGTTAGCAAAGAGCTTCGGTGAGAACAGATAATTCCAGTTCAAAGCTACATTGAAGTTTCCCCAGTTGAGCTGCGTCTTCGTTAATTCCTTATTATATGAACTACCTTCATGGTACCAATCCGTCTTACTTGCATCAAAATCATCCTTCACGTCCCAACTGTCTTTTCCGTGATAGAGACTCAAGTCTATCTTCGAACGGTCGTTGAAGCGATGAGTTACCTTGGCATTCAAGTCCATGAAGTAATAACCTATCGAAAGTTTCTCGTCTGGCTCAGAGAAAGCCTTGGTCAAGGGACGGGACAGCAGATCCTGCCAGGAACGGCGCATACCTATATTATAAGAGGTCTTGCCTTTCTGGATAGGTCCCTCAAACTGTACACTGGCATCGAGCAGTCCGATACGATAGGCGCCATGAAACTGATTCATGTTTCCATCGGCAGTACGCACATCCACCACCGACGACAATCTTCCACCATATCGTGCAGGAAAGCCGCTCTTGTAGAAATCCACATTCTTCACCACATCGGCATTGAAACTGGAGAAAAGCCCCAGCGCATGATTCGTATCATAAAGCGGAGTACCATCTATCAGAAAAAGGTTCTCATCGCCATTGCCGCCATGCACATAGAGTCCGCTTGCCAACTCCTGTCCTTCTGCCACTCCACTCACACGCTGCAGGGTCTTCACCACATCCGGTGAAGACATCAGAGCAAACTCTGTCTTGATATCCTTGTTCGAAAAGGAGCGCTTGCCGGTTTGCGTAGTAAGAAGCGGAGAGTTCAAGTCGCCATCTACCACCACCTCAGGCAGTTTACCATCTACCCGGAGCGCCATATTATGATGCATATCTTTCGAGAGATTCAGCTTCTCTACCTTATCGGCATAGCCCACATACGAAAAGCGAAGCTGATGCTCGCCTTCGGGCAGGGTAAGCGAAAAGAAACCATATTCATTGGTGGTTGTACCGATGCCATCCGTCAGATCATAGATGGTGGCATTAATCAGCGATTCGCCACTCTCGTCACGGACGTATCCGCTGAGAGTGTGGCGACGCTGAACCTGCTGAACTTTGTGATCTATATTCGTGTAAGACGATGATATCTGTTGTACGGGTTTTCGCTTCAATATCACATAGTTCGCATTGATAGTATATAGAATATGAGTTTTCTCGAAAAGTGCCTTCAGTGCCTTCTTCACCGAAAGATGCTGGATGTCGGGTCCATGATACTTGATGTTCAATTCCCCATCAAGCGATGAATCATAGACGAAGTTGATTTTCCTGGTGCGGTGCAGCCAATCCATCTGCTGACGGATGGTGGTAGAAGTCTCTGCCTCCACCATCATCTTCGGCGTACCTGCCAACGTTGGAGCTGGCAAGGTTAGAATTGAGAGCGCAAAAATAATCTCTTTACCTTTCATAACTGTACTTTTATTCATTATTTTATTGCTATAACGCAAGAATTACAGAATACCCCCATGGATGAAAGGTAAAATATAGAAAAAATCTGCAAGAAAATCATCTTTCTTGCCTCGTAAGGTCTTTAAAGCCTTGGAAATCTGATGTTCTACGGTCTTTTCCGACAGGTTGAGTTCTTCGGCTATCTCCCGATAAGTCATACCATCACGCTTGCTCATCAGGAAGATTTCCCTGCATCGTTCGGGTAATAGCTCGATAGCCGTCCACAGTTCTGCCTCCCGGAAAGAACTTTCCTGTGCCTGGTCATCAGAAATCACGCCACATAAATCGGTAGGAGTAATCTCCGTATCTATCGGAGACTGGCGGCGCAACAGGTCGATGCAGGCATTGCGCACAGAGATATATAAGAAAGCCTTGATGTATTCCGGCATGATGCTTCTACTTATCAATTTCACAAAACAATCCTGCACCATGTCTTCAGTCTCATCGATATCATGCAGATAATGAGTGGCATAAAGACATAGCGGACGATAATACTGCTGAAATATCAAGTCTATCTCTTGCATAAACCTTCTCTACCTAAACTAAACTTTTATATAAACTCTCATATAACAAAATAACCCTCCAAATCCGCAAAGACTTGAAGGGTTATTTCATAATCTGTTGTCCCAGGCGGATTCGAACCACCACTGACAGAACCAAAAACTGTAGTGCTACCATTACACCATAGGACAAGCAAATCGGCTACAAAGGTAGTGGATTTTTTCTCCACTACCAAATATTTTCAATACTTTTAACGATTACTTAACGGTAATCAAGAAGTAGTTCTTCTTACCTTTCTGAACCAAAAGATACTTGCCGTCAATCAGGTCTTCTGCAGTGATTACCTGGTCGAATGCATTGAGCTTCTCCTTGTTGAGTGAAACGCCACCACCCTTAACGAGCTTGCGCATCTCGCTCTTGCTTGGGAAGATCTGCATACCTTCCTGGTTGAAGAGGTCAACAGCTGTACCACCGAGCAGGTTCTTGTCGAGGTCGTAGTGAGGAACATTAGCGAACACATCGTTCAATGTAGCCTCATCAAGCTGTGCCAAGTTCTCCTTGGTAGCCTTACCGAAGAGGATGTTGCTGGCTGCGATAGCCATATCCAAATCCTCCTGAGAGTGAACCATCACGGTAACCTCCTCAGCCAAACGCTTCTGGAGTACACGGCGACCTGGATCCTGCTTGTGCTCCTCTACGAGGGCATCGATAGTCTCCTTGTCAAGGTCGGTGAAGATCTTGATATACTTCTCTGCATCATCATCGCTTACGTTCAACCAGAACTGGTAGAAAGCATAAGGAGTTGTGCGGTTGCGATCCAACCAGATGTTACCGCTCTCTGTCTTACCGAACTTCTTGCCGTCTGCCTTGGTAATCAAAGGACAAGTGAGGCAGAAGCACTCTGCATCGTTACCCAATGTACGGTGAATCAACTCAGTACCGGTAGTCATGTTACCCCACTGGTCGTTACCACCCAACTGGAGGCGGACACCATACTTCTCATACTGATAGAGGAAGTCGTAGCCCTGGAGCAACTGATAGGTGAACTCTGTGAAAGACAAACCGTCACGAGCCTCACCGTTCAAGCGCTTCTGCACGCTATCCTTCGCCATCATATAGTTAACTGTGATGTGCTTACCTACCACGCGCGCAAAGTCGAGGAAGGTGAAGTCCTTCATCCAGTCGTAGTTGTTAACCAACTCAGCCTTGTTAGGCTCATTGCCATCGAAGTCGAGGAACTTAGATACCTGCTTCTTGATAGCTTCCTGGTTATGATAGAGAGTCTCTGAATCGAGAAGATTGCGCTCCTGGCTCTTGCCAGAAGGGTCGCCAATCATACCCGTGGCACCGCCGACGAGGAGATAAGGCTTATGGCCACAACGCTGCAAGTGGCGCAACATCATGATACCACAAAGGTGACCGATGTGCAGAGAGTCTGCAGTAGGGTCAGTTCCGAGATAGGCAGACACCATGTGGGTGTTAAGGTATTCCTCAGTACCTGGCATAATCTGAGCCAGCATACCACGCCATTTCAATTCTTCAACAAAATTTTTTGCCATCGAATGTGATTTCTTTATATATTATATAATATGTATAAGGGGCCCAGCGAAACAGCCGGAAACTTACGGCACGGGATCATAGCCCGAACCACCCCAAGGGTTGCATCTCAAGATACGCCATATTGCCAAAGCCAGCCCCTTGAAGGGTCCATGCTTCCGTATGGCTTGCCTGGCATATTCCGAGCAGGTTGGCTGAAAGCGGCATGACGGTGGTGTATAGGGAGTGATGCACTTCTGATAGAACAGAATAGGAAGCACCAACAGCCAGGTCAGTGCTTTTATGATTCCATGCCATACGATATTCAGATACTTCATAGTTTCTCTATCAATCGTTGCAGGTTCTTGTTCATCCTGGCATTCAGCTCAGCCGAATCGTGCAGTTTGCCATCCTGCCAGATGACGGCAAGCAGCAGTTGCTTGTCGGGCATCTGTGCCATACGCTCCATCAGCCCATGCTTCTGGGTGCGGTAAGCCTCACGGATCTGTCGTTTCACACGATTGCGCTTCACGGCTCTCTTGAAGAATCGTTTCGACACGCTTACCATCAGTTCTACAGAAGCACTCTGCTCATCAGTCTTGTCAACAACAAGATACACCATCTTCAAGGGCCAAGCCGTCATAGCATGGGCTTTACCGCTAAAGAGCTGGTCTATGAGCGTCTGCTTGCATAGGTGCTCTCTCTTTCCGAAAGTGTTATCTGTTTCTGCCAACATCATATAGTTTCTTATTTATTGTTTCGCTTCAGATAATCCTTCAGCGCTCCAGTCATAGATGGGAACTCCTTGGTAGGAGCTTCCAAGTCGATGCGAAGGCCCTCGTCTGTTACAGTCTTCATGGTTGCCGGACCGAAAGCACCGAGAGCAATCTTACCCTGCTCAAACTTAGGGAAGTTCTTCTTCAGGGCTTTTACTCCTGTAGGACTGAAGAAAATCATCATATCATAGTCGAACGACTTGATTTCTTCCTCAGTGAAGTCATTGCTTACCGTGCGATACATCACGCACTCTGTATGATTCAGCTTCTTCTCGTCGAGAAGGTTCTTCACATCATCATTGTGTACGCTGCTCAGTGGAACGAGATATTTCTCTCCCTTATGACGACTCATCTGTGCCATCAATCCATCGATTTTACCTGTATCACCGAAGAAGACCTTGCGCTTACGATACTGCACATACTTCTGGATATAGAGTGCGATAGTCTCAATAACACAGAAATACTTCATATCCTCAGGAATAGTAATACGCATCTCCTTGGCTAATTTGAAGTAATTGTCCACTGCATGGCGAGATGTAAAAACGACTGCAGTATAGTCTAACAGATTAATCTTCTGCTGACGGAATTCTTTCGCTGTAAGTCCCTCAACCTTAAAGAATGGGCGGAACACACATTCTACGCCGTACTCCTTCTCGATATCATAGTAAGGAGATTTCTCACTTGCTGGTTTTGGCTGAGAAACTAAAATTTTTTTAATCATCTTGTCTTAAAAGTTTATTTTCAAATAATGACTAATTAATACGAGTCCACCCCAAAGGGCAGACAGAGGTACTACTTCAAGGGCACAAAAGTACAAAATTATCTGCAAAAACAAGCCATTTCTTTTAAAAAAGATAAGATAACTCTTATAAAATGACAATATTTTCACCAATACGAGTACTATTATGGTATATATCACTGCTACCTGGAGCGATAAGTTGAAGTAAGACAGGAGCATAACTACCGGGAACAGCAGTACTCCCTCGCATGATAACAGGAAAAGATACGCCTTGAGCCATTGTTCATTTTTTTTCTTATCGAAGAATACCAGGCCAGCTATGCTATAGAGCAAAGCCTTAATCAGGCAATAGCTCATCACATATCCGGCATAGATACAGATTACCCAATTCTGCTCGATGGTAAACGTATCGCTGATGGATGCCTTCGAGTAGAAGAAGTATCCGAGTGCCACCAGCAGGCAGGTCTGCAATACAAAGAAGAACTGGAAGCGAACCTCCGAACTCGTCTCAGTAATCACCGTAGTTCCCTCTCGCTGAACGCGGAAGAAAGCCTTTGCCTGGCGGAAAAAGAAATGCTTCGACTTGGAGAATGCAATACATGCCAGCACAAAGCACAAAAGCAGCAACGAGGTGATGAAGTTGTCGCCCGCCACCGTATAAGGCACCGGATCACCCGCCACACCCAATCTTCCACCCCTTAGCTCAGGATGGAAGAGCGAGTCTTTCGAGAAGAACGACTCACGATAGTATTGTGGCAAGCTCACATCTCTGAAACTCTTACCAGGCTTATGTCCAGGCAGATGCAGGGTATCGGGCATCCCGCTCCAATGAGTAATCTCACTGGGTTTGATGTGCGCCCTGATCATGGAATCCTGCTGGGCAGGGGTCGCATTCTTAGGCAGCCAACTCAGCACCTGCTTAGGTGTGAGTTGGCTGCTATGTTTTTGCTGGACAGATTGCTGCTGTACTTCAGCATCAATCTCCAGACCTGTATGTATCGAATCTGCTTGCTGCACCATTCTTTTTTATCGATTTCCCAAGAAACCGCTCTCTTATTGTTATTCGTTCCTTAAAGACCGAAAGCCTTCTTGATTTCATCTACCTTGTCGAGCTTCTCCCATGTGAAAAGCTCTACCTTCATGGTCTTTGCTTCGTGATAACGGCTGGTGAAGGTCTTCTCCACTACCTCGTTCTTACGACCCATGTGTCCGTATGCGGCAGTTTCAAAGAACATAGGCTGGCGCAACTTCAACTGGCGCTCGATAGCCTTTGGACGGAGATCAAACATCTCGGCAATCTTCTTGGCAATCTCACCATCAGTCATATTCACATGACTTCTGCCATAGGTATTTACGTAGATGCTTACAGGCTCTGCCACACCGATAGCATAACTTACCTGAACCAACATCTCGTCTGCCACGCCGGCAGCTACCATGTTCTTAGCGATGTAACGGGCTGCATAAGCTGCAGAACGGTCCACCTTACTAGAATCCTTACCAGAGAAGGCACCACCACCATGAGCACCCTTGCCACCGTATGTATCTACGATGATCTTACGGCCGGTAAGACCTGTATCTCCATGAGGACCACCAATCACGAACTTACCTGTAGGATTTACGAAGTACTTGATGTCGTCGTTGAAGAGAGCCAACACCTTGTCGCTCAAGTGAGTCTTTACTCTTGGAATCAGAATATTGATTACATCCTCGCGAATCTTTGCCAACATTGCCTCATCATCGTCCTCGCCATTTGACTTCTTGATGAAGTCATCGTGCTGTGTAGAAACCACGATGGTATCGATGCGCTGTGGGATATTATCGTCTGAGTACTCGATGGTAACCTGGCTCTTAGAGTCTGGGCGGAGATAAGTCATCACCTTACCCTCCTTGCGGATGTCAGCAAGCACACGCATAATGAGCTGTGCCAGGTCGAGTGATACAGGCATGTAGTTCGCGGTTTCGTTTGTAGCGTAACCGAACATCATACCCTGGTCACCAGCACCCTGATTCTCATCCTCCTCACGGCTTACACCGCGGTTGATGTCATCACTCTGCTCGTGGATAGCAGTGAGCACACCACAAGAGTCGCCGTCAAACTGATACTCACTCTTGGTATAACCTATCTTCTTGATGGTCTTGCGTGCAATATTCTGCAAGTCAACATATACATTAGAGCGAACCTCGCCCATGATTACTACCTGACCAGTAGTACAGAAGCTCTCGATAGCGCAGTGAGCATGGTCATCGTATGCCAGGAACTGATCGAGCAAAGCATCTGAAATCTGGTCGGCCACCTTATCTGGATGTCCTTCAGAAACTGATTCTGATGAAAACAAATATGCCATATTAATCCTTTATTTTCTGTTATTAATTGATGTTCTTTATTTTGCGGCTGCAAAGTTACGCATTTTTTTTCAGATTCTGCCATATTCAGCCGAAAAATAGAGCAAATACAACCGAATATACCTCCTTTTGTAGCTGAATCATAACCATTTACTCTTCCCTGTGCTTGATATTGCGTGGATGATGGTATAAGATGGCCTCCCTGAGGTCGGAAGTTTCGATATGCGTATAGATTTCCGTGGTTCCGATGTCCTCGTGTCCCAGCAGTGCCTGAATCACTCTCAGGTCGGCTCCTCCCTTGAGCAGAGCGGTGGCAAAACTGTGTCTCAGCGTATGGGGCGAAATGGTTTTCTTGATACCTGCATCCTGTGCCGCATTCTTGATCATGATGAGAATCATCACACGGGTAAGATGGGCACCTCTGCGGTTCAGAAAGACATAATCTTCCTCTCCGGGCTTGATCTTCATGAGATTGCGGTCGATGTACCACAGGTGAATTTCCTTCAATGCCCTGTCAGAGATAGGCACCAGCCTCTCCTTCCGTCCCTTTCCCAGAACTCTGATAAACTTATCCTCCTCAAAGATCTGACTGATCTTGAGATTCACCAGTTCCGTAACACGCAGTCCGCAGGAGAAAAGGGTTTCGATGATAGCCTTGTTGCGCTGCCCTTCCCATTTCGAGAGATCGATGGCCGCCTCCAGCATATCCACCTCCTCTACGGAGAGATATTCCGGCAAATGTTCGCCTATCTGCGGCGAAGGCAACAGTTCGGTAGGATCATCCTTGATATAGCCGTCGGTCACCAGATAACGGTAGAAGGAACGCACACCACAGAGGATGCGAGCCTGCGAGCGGGCAACGATGCCTTTGTCGTGAAGACTTGCCGAGAAGTTCTCCAGATTTTCCAGCTTCATATCCACCAGTGCCACATCGTTCTGGCGGGCATATTCTATGAGATATTCCAGGTCGTGGCGATATGCCTCAAGCGTATTATACGTATAATTTCGCTCCAGTTTGAGATACCTCATATAATTCCTGATGATGTCATTTACCATTTTCTTATCTAATTTCTTGTCAGTTTCCAATTTTATTATTACCTTTGCATCAAGGTTAGCTATGAGATAGATAACCTATGCATCTGCAAAGATACAAAAAATTAATGATACAGACTTAAAAAATCATTTGATTATGAAGATACAGATTATCAATGGTCCTAATTTGAACCTCCTGGGCGTTCGTGAGCCAGGCATTT
This sequence comes from uncultured Prevotella sp., assembly GCA_900557035.1. Lineage (GTDB taxonomy): Bacteria > Bacteroidota > Bacteroidia > Bacteroidales > Bacteroidaceae > Prevotella. The sequence goes on from USRA01000024.1 coordinate 16,764, forward strand.
ATGGCAGCAACTCTTTCGAGAGCTATCTGCCTAAGTTGAAGGCTAAATTCCCTGATGTAGAGATAGAATACTATCAGAGCAACATCGAGGGCGAGCTTATCAACAAATTGCAGGAAGTAGGCTTCACCTACGATGGCGTAGTGCTCAATGCGGGTGCCTACACCCACACCAGCATAGCCTTGCAGGATTGCATCCGCAGCATGAAATGCCCTTGCGTAGAGGTACATATCTCTAATGTGCACAAGCGCGAGGAATTCCGCCATCACTCTTATATCTCCTGCGCCTGCCTGGGAGTCATCTGTGGATTCGGTCTGGCTTCCTACGACCTTGCTATCGCAGGAATCCTGGCACAGAAGGAGAACGAGGAGTAAGATGCGCCTCCTATTTTAAAAGTTATAACAGAATTCAAAGCTATAACAGAGATAAAACAGGTATGACAGAAACAGAATTGATAGACAAATACATCTGCCAACATATTGAACCAGAGGGAGATTACCTTTACCGCCTCTACCGTGCCACCAATATCCATACCATCCACGGACGTATGGCGAGTGGACACATCCAGGGCAAATTACTCAAGATGCTGGTTCAGATGATTCGCCCCAAGAATATTCTTGAGGTGGGAACCTTCAGTGGCTACAGCGCCATCTGTCTGGCTCAGGGATTGCAGGAAGGGGGCAAGCTCTATACTTTCGAAATCAATGACGAGATGGAAGATTTCACCCGTCCCTGGATTGAGGGTTCGGCTGTTGCCGACAAGATTGATTTCCGTATTGGCGATGCCAACGAAGAAGCGCCCAAACTGGGGGTGATGTTTGACCTGGCTTTCGTGGATGGCGACAAGCGCACCTATATCGAGACTTACGAGATGGTGATGAAGATCCTGAATCCTGGCGGATATATTCTGGCAGACAATACGCTGTGGGACGGGCACGTCATCGACCCTGCCTACGACCGTGACCATCAGACCAAGGGCATCCGAGCATTCAATGACCTGATAGCCAACGACCCTAGGGTGGAAGTAGTCATCCTGCCGCTGCGCGATGGCTTGACACTCATCAAAAAGAAATAAAGGAGTTAACTCAGCAGTCTTTTGCTCAATGCTCTCACCGGATACCACACGGCAAGCCAGCCTACGGCGATAACCGTTACAAAGATGATGGCTACATCAGAATAGTGAACGCTTACCGGATAGGCATTTACGATGAAGGAACCCTCAGAGTCGCCCAGTCTTACGAAGCCATACTGCTGCTGCAGCCAGCAGAGCAACAGACCCAGTCCGATACCTATCACGGCACCAATCACCGCAATCATTCTTCCCTCAAAGAGGAAGACACGGGTAATCTGCTTGTCATTGGCACCCAGATTCCGCAACGTCACCACATCGTTCTTCTTATCGATGATGAGCATCGAGAGCGAACCGATGATGTTGAAACATGCCACTACGAGGATAAAAGTCAGGAAGATGTAAGCCATCAGCTTCTCTATCGACATAATCTTGAAAGTATCTTCCTGCTGCTCAAATCTATCCAGCACCTTATACTTGGTGCCGGCAATCTTCTGCATCTCAGCCTTTACTGCCTGCAGGTCACTGCCCTCCTTCAGGCGGATTTCCAGATCAGAGAGCATACCCTGCTGCCCGAAGAGGTTGCGCGCAAAGGCAATGGAGGTGATGATATAATTCTTGTCGTATTTCGACTGCTTGACGGCGAAGAGCACACCCGGAGAATTCAGCGAATCAACCACGAAGCCGGCATCCGGATTCATCATATCCAACTGTCCTTCCTTCTGTGGAGCATAAATCTTCATAAAACCATCCCATTTTGCCCCGATACCCAAGGTCTGCGCCAGACGGATACCCACGGTTCCATACTGCAGATTGGCTGCATGGAGCGAGAAACTGCCATCACCATAAAGGATGTCGTTGATATGCGATAACTCTGAGAAGTTGTCGTCCACGCCCTTGATCCTCACCATAGCCTGACGGTCATCATAGATTGCCAACGCCTGGTCTTCCACGGTTTCAGTAGCCACATCTACCTGTGGCAGCATACGTATCTGAGTCAATATCGGGTCATCGGCAGGCGCCGTCTTTCCCTCCATCGGTACCACCTTCAACTGCGGGTCGAAACTCGTAAAGAGCGTAGCCACCAGGTCGTGAAAACCATTAAATACGCTCAGCACGATGACGAGTGCCATCGTAGCTACAGCCACACCAATCACAGAGATGGAGCTGATCACGTTGATAACGTGTGTACTCTTCTTGGAAAAGAGATACCTGCGAGCAATAAAGAATGGAAAATTCATTTGTCTTTTTACTTTTTTACTTCTTCAAGAGTTCATCAATGTGCTCCAGATAATCCAGGCTGTCGTCCAGGAAGAAACGGAGCTCAGGAATGATGCGCAACTGATTTCTCACCTTTCTGCCCAGGTCGAAGCGGATAGTCTTCTCGTTGGCATTGATATTCTTCAGAATCTCCTCACCCTTTTCAGATGGGAACACGCTGAGGTAAGCAGTGCAGATGCTAAGATCCGGGCTCACTCTTACCTTAGTAACACTTACCATCACACCATGCATCATGCGGGTCTGTGACTGGAAGATAAGACTCAACTCCTTCTGGAGCAGTCTTGATATACGGTTTTGTCTTGTTTCTTGCATAACTATTAACTATAAACTATTAATTATAAACTATTCAAGGTCCACGTGTGTAACGTCCACCTGCTCATGCAGGAATATCAACGCTGACTCCTTGAATTTCTCCTCACTTTCTGTAGTCAGATACTTGCAGCTACCACCCTTTGTCACCATCTGTTCCATCTTAGGATGTCGCTGCAGATAATCCTGCAGACTGTTGGCCACATATTGTCCCTGTGGCACCACTCTCACGCCGTCGGGAAGATTCTTCACGATGCTGCTCATGAGCAGTGGATAATGGGTGCAACCCAGGATGATGGTATCAATGTCCTCATCCATACGCATCAACTGGTCGATGCGCTTCTTGACGAAATAATCAGCACCAGGACTATCTGCCTCGTTAGCCTCTACGATGGCAGCCCAGAGCGGACAAGCCACTCCGCTTACCTGGAGATCCGGCCAAAGCTTACCAATCTCCATCTTATAGCTTTCACTCTTGATGGTTCCCTCTGTGGCAAGGATACCTACATGGCGGCTCTTGGTCAGGGTACCAATCACCTCGGCAGTTGGCCGGATGATGCCGAGAACCCTTCTCTCAGGATCCAGCTCCGGGATGTCTCTCTGCTGGATAGAGCGCAAAGCCTTAGCCGATGCCGTATTGCAACCCAGGATTATCAGATGGCAACCCATGGAAAAAAGCTTCAGCACAGCCTGGCGCGTAAACTTATACACCACCTCGAAGGAGCGCGAACCGTATGGCGCACGGGCATTGTCGCCCAGATACATATAGTCGTACTGCGGCAACATCTGGCGCAAGCCATGCAGGATGGTCAAGCCGCCATATCCGGAATCAAAGATTCCGATAGGTCCGGGATTGGATGGCAGAATCATTTCAGTTTCTCCTCCAGCACTGCTGTAATATCCTCGCCCATCTCTTCACTCAGATAAGGTGTGGCGTTGTTGTCGGTATTGATGATGAAGGCAAATCCCTTCTCCTTGCCAATCTGCTTGGCTGCCTCGTTGATCTGGGCCTTGAGAGGAGCATACGCATCGTTCTCAGCCTGATTCAGGAGTTTGGCAGCCTCAGCCTTGAAGGCGATGTTCTTCTCCATCAACTCACGCAGTTCAGCCTGACGCTTATCCAGGATAGTCTTGGCATACGAGCGCTGACCGTCAAGGAATTCCTCATACTTGGTATTAAACTCAGTTTCCACGCGCTTGGTTTCCTCATCATACTTTGCGCGGAGTTCATCCATATTATGCTTGGCTATGGCATAACCAGGCATGGTATGAAAAACCTGCTCAAAGCTGAAGTAGCCAAATCGCAATGCTGGCTGTGCAACGATAGCTGCTGGTTGTTCCGCCGGAGTCTGGTTTTGCTGTGCAGAAGCCGAAAGGGCAACAAGAGCGAGCGCCAAAAATAGGAGATTCTTTTTCATAATGCGTGATACCTTTTTATATATGATATGAATATACTAGATGATAAATAAGGGCAGGCACTTGTGCCTGCCCTTAGCTTTTTATAGAAATACTTACGTTTGATTACTTGATCTTAGCCTGTACTTCCTTGGTAACATCTACCACGTTGGCGCCAGTATAGATAGCTGTGCCTTCCTCCATGATGTATGTATAGTTACCAGCCTTACCTACAGCCTCGATAGCTGTACGTACCTTAGCGATGATAGGCTGCATGAGCTCACTGCTCTTCTTCTGCAACTCCTGCTGACCATCCTGGTAAGCCTGCTGAATCTTCTGCTGAAGACCCTGCAATTCTGTTTCCTTCTGCTGCTTGGCAGTAGCATTCATTGTGCTTGCACCCTTCTGGTACTCGTCTGCCTTGCGCTGGAACTCATCCTGCATAGACTTGAGGTCGTTCTCCTTCTGCTTCTGGAGAGCTTCCAACTCGCCGTTGGCCTTAGCTACGTCTGGCAAAGACTGCATGATCTGCTGAGTATTTACCTTACCGAACTTCTGTGCCATCATTGTCATTGGTGCGCAAAGCATCAACATTAAAATAAGCTTTTTCATTTCTGTTTATTCTTTTTTAATTATTATTCTTAATTGGTTATGCCGAGGGCGGAGTTTTCCTGCCGCATCCTCTCTTATCGGCTGCAAATATACAATTATTTCTTGAAATAACCTAGATTATTTCCTGGAATAACACTTATTATTTGTTAGAATAGCCTAATTTCTGGAGTACCTCGTTGCTGATGTCTATTTTTGGCGAGCCAAAAATGATGCCATTGTTGCTGGCTCTGTCGAGAACAAGCGAGTAGCCGCGCAGGTTGGAAATCTCCTTCACGGCATTGTAAATCTCCTCCTGGATAGGTCCCATCAGTGCCTCGCGCTTCTTGTAAAGCTCTCCCTCGGCACCGAAGTATTTCTTCTTCAGGTCGCTGGCTTCCTTCTCCTTCTGCATAATGGAGTCCTGCTTGGCCTTCTTCTGCTCCTGTGAGAGGAATACTACCTCGTTTTGATAGTTCTTGTACATGGTGCTTGCTTCCAGATTGAGCGCCTCTACCTCGGCCTGCCACTTGCGGCTCACCTGGTTCAACTGCTCGTTGGCACGCTCATAAGCTGGGATATTGCGCAGGATGTACTCCATATCCACCAATGCATATTTCTGTGCATGTGCTGAGATGGCTGCTACAGCCATCATCAGCATCAATACTATTTTCTTCATAAAATCCGTCTTTAGAATTCCTGACCCAAGATGAAGTGGAACTGACTTCCACCCTTCTTATACTGGCTACCGTTCCATACCTTGTCGAAACCGTAAGCCCAGTCGATACCCATCAGACCCACCATTGGCAGGAAGATACGCACACCGACACCGGCACTGCGCTTCATGCTGAATGGGTTGAAGTCCTTGGTATCATACCAGGCGTTACCTGCCTCTACGAAGGTCAAACCATAGATAGTGGTATTGCCCAGGAGGAATGGATAACGGAGCTCCAATGAGAAGCGGTCGTATGCATAAGCATAGTAACCGGTGGTACGGCCGTAAGATACGGAACCGTTCTCGTAACCACGGAGTCCGATGGTTTCCTCACCATAATAGGATGAATAACCGCTCATACCGTCACCACCCACATAATAGGTCTCGAATGGACTCTTCTTGTACTTGTTGTAAGCACCGAGCAAACCGAGTTCTACACGGGTCATCAATACGAAGCACTTCTGACCCTCTGTAAGTGCGGTATAGGTCTTTGCCTTGAACTTCCACTTGTGATACTCTATCCAGCGGTATTTCTCCTGCTGCTCTGCAGAGTAGGTTGGAGACTGGGAGTTGTTGGCGAGGTTCTTGTAATCCTTGTTGTCGAACGCACTCCATGGTGGAGTAAGGTTCACACTTGCCTCAAACTCTGAACCACGACGTGGGAAGAGCTGGTTGTCGGTTGACGTACGGTTCAATGCGATGGTCAAGTTCAAGTTGTTCGCATTACCGTTGGTCATCAGCATATAGCTCCAGTTCTTCATCATGTAGCGCTGGTAAGCCAACTGCACAGACAAGGTGAAGTAATCATCCGGCCAACGGAGGCGCTTACCCCAACCGAGGCTCACACCCACCATCTGGATGTACTTGTCTGGATCGTAATAATTCTCGTAGTTATTATAGTAACCCGTACCATAACCATACATGTAGCTCATGTAGTTGTTCATGTAGGCACTATTATAATAGTTGCTTGACACGTCGGTACTCTTACTGTAGTATGCACCTACGCTGAACTGGATAGGACGCTTGCCACCAAACCAGTTGGTAGAGTAGCTTACGTTGTAGCTCTGATAGTAGGTACCGTTGGTCTGTGCACCGATACTCAGCACCTCACCGTCACCGATAGGCATGATACCACGGTGCTCCTTGTTCTTGTTGAAGAGGTTTGCCATAGAGAAGTTGTTGAGCTTCAAGCCCACACGTCCGATGACACCCGTCTGACCCCAACCGAGCGAGAACTCAATCTGGTCGTTACTCTTCTGCTCCAGGTTCCAGTTTACATCCACAGTACCGTCCTCGTAGTTAGGCTTTACATCTGGTGAAACCTTCTCAGCATCGAAGTGACCCATGGAAGCCAACTCACGTGCCGAACGCATCAGGGCATCCTTAGAGAAGAGGTCGCCTGGCTTGGTACGAAGCTCACGGCGTACTACGTTCTCATAGAGACGGGTATTTCCATTGATACGTACGTGGCTCAGGTAAGCCTGAGGTCCCTCTGTCACGCGCATCTCCAGATCGATGGAATCGCCGTCGATGTTCACTTCGGCAGGATTGATGTTAGAGAACACGTAACCATTGTTGTAATAGAGGTTGCCCACAGCATCTTCATCTTCCTGCAATCGCTTGCCCAGGAGTTTCTGGTTATATACATCGCCCTTCTTCATGCCGAGCACGGCATTCAGATAGTCGGTAGCATATACGGTGTTGCCCACCCAGTTGATATTGCGGAGGAAGTAGCGCTTACCCTCATCTACCTTGATATATACGTTGACGTGCTTCTCGTCGAAGTTGCTTACGCTGTCTTCCAGGATCTGCGCATCACGATAACCATACTCGTAGTATTTGTCGATGAGTTTCTGCTTGTCTTCCTTCCATCTCTCAGGAGTAAACTTCTTCGATTTGAAGAAAGTAGCAAACTTGCCAGCCTCGTGGGTCTTGGCAAAGGCACCCTTCGAGAAGAATCCACCCTTGATCTTTCTGTCCGAAAGTTTCTCGTTACCATCGATGGTAATCTGGTGAACCTTGATTTTCTGTTTCTTATCTACGATTACGTCCAGGATTACCTGACCCTTGTTAGCCACATCATCGCGCTGGTTGATCTGGATTTCAGCATTCTTGAATCCCTTGTCATCGAAGTATTTCTTGGCAAGGATCTTGGCACGGTCGAGCATATTAGGTGTTACCTGCGTACCCTTCACCATACCGAGTTTCTGCTCCATATCCTCACGCTCGCTTTTCTTCAAACCCACATAGTGGATGTCAGAGATACGAGGTCTTACTGCGAGATAGATGTGAAGATAAAGTTTTTCACCCACGATAGAGTCGGCAGCGATAGCGACTTTAGAGAAAAGTCCATGTTTCCAATAGCGCTTGACGGCATTGGTAATAGCGTCGCCTGGCACTTCAATCTCTTCTCCCACTGTCAGGCCCGAGATACCAGTGAGCACATAGTCTTCGTATCCTTCCACACCCGACACATTGATACCTCCAAGGGTCAAGGTGCGAGGGGTTCCGGCATACGAGATATCTGGATGTACTATCTTGTCTTGTGCCATAACCTGCACACTCGCCATGATGCCGAATAGCAGGATGAAAATCTTTCTTAGCTTGTTCATTTATACCTTATTATATATATAGTATCTATTTTTCGTCCTTTTCCCCCTTTTATTTCTCTTCCTCTGCTTCTACCTGAGCCTCGGTCTTGCCGAAACGGCGCTGGCGCGACTGGTAGCTCTCAATAGCCTTATGCAGGCACTCCTCGTTGAAGTCTGGCCAATAGGTATCGCAGAAATACAACTCAGAATAAGCAATCTGCCACAACAGGTAGTTGCTGATACGCAACTCGCCACCTGTACGGATCAGGAGCTCCGGGTCTGGCATGAAGTTGGTCTCCAGGTGCTTCTCGAAGTTTTCCTCGGTAAGCATCTTCTCAACCTCCTCATAGCTGGCGCCCTTCTCCATAACCTCCTTCACGGTCTTCTTCATCGCATTCATGATTTCCCAGCGCGAAGAGTAGCTCAGGGCTACTACCATGGTCATGGCATCGTTCTTGGCGGTATGGTCCATGGTCTCCTGCAACTTGTCCTGCACAGCCTGTGGCAGACGCTTCAAGTCGCCGATCACGCGGAACCGCACATTGTTCTTCATGAAAATCTCATCCTCCAGAGAAGTCAGTACCAGTCCCATCAGGGCAGAAATCTCGTCGGCAGGACGATTCCAGTTTTCAGTAGAGAAAGTATAGAGAGTAAGGTACTTCACACCGAGGCGAGTACATTCTGATGTAATGCAACGCACTGCGTCAACTCCAGCCTGATGGCCGTAGCTGCGTTCCTTACCTCTTTCTGTTGCCCAGCGTCCATTGCCATCCATGATGATAGCGATGTGCTCAGGTATTCTGTTCATATCCAAGTTGTTCATATCTTATTCTTTAATTAAGAGTTCTTATTCTTCTTTATTACACGTTTTACACTTTGCGCTGAAGCTGTAGGTGAACGAGACTTGCAGCATGGAGTAGCAGTCCTGGTTTTTCCAGAGTCCGCTGCTCTTGATGCCATAAGGGTCTTTCACCCCATCCAGTTCATCGCTCAGCGAGAAATGGATGCTCCAATCTACGCCTACGTTCATCCGTTCGTTTATCTTGTATTTCGCCCCGATGCCCAAAGGCACGTTGGCGGTAAACACATTCTTCTGCTCTCCTTTCACAAAGGTGGCTCCCAGACCTCCGAAGATGAAAGGCACCAGCCTCCTGGCTCCTCTGTAGTCCCTGCCGGTGCCGTAAGGCCAGAAGTTGTACTCGAAGACGAGGCTCATATCCACCAGGGTATTGCTGAAGGAGTAGGCTTTCCCATCCAGGTCGGGATAATCGGTCTTCACCTTGTCGTTAGAGCCTTTCAGCTTGCCCAGCCCCAGGTTGAACCGCAGATCCTTGTAGGGATCGAAGCTGTATCTTCCCACGATGGCTGCCATCGGCTGCTGGTGGGCAAGGATATTGCCGTTCAGGTCGCCCTCATAGGCAACCAGTCCCACACCGGCACCTATCTCCAGACGATACTGGTAATCGTCTTGTGCCCTCATCACCTGCAACGGCAAGAGGAACAAGACCGGCAGCAACAAGCATTTACACAAGCTTCTCCTCATGTCTATACCTTATGCGATATGAATATGATTGATTTCCGACGGTCTTATTCGAAGATAGTCTGATCCTTGATCCAGCCATCCTTGTTGAAGCGGCCTTTCCATACGCTGCCGTTTCTTACTACCCAGTAGAAGTTGTCCTTGTCGCGGCAGAAGCCGAAGCGCTGGTGGGTGGCAGCAGAGAATCCGGCTGGCATGGTTACGAGTGTATCTACACCCCATGTCAGTCCGTTGTTCTTGCTCTTATACCATTTGCCGTTGCTTCCGAGAGCAACGAAACCGGAATCAGCACCACAGACGAGCACCTGATCCATCATTGGCATCTTGCCACTCTGGAGAGAATCATATTCTATATAGTTCCATGCGCTTTCTGGAGCATTGGCAGAGTAATCAGCCACATGATTCCAGAGTGTAGCGATGGTATCGCCATAGCTTGCATCACGGGTACCGAGCAGGAGAACATTCTCTACAGTCTTCACAGAAGCGATGGTAGAAACATTCATGCTCAGGTTCTGGGTAGGCAGGAGTGAGTGGTCTGCATCCAATTTCTGGGCAGCCCAGGTTGCGCCATTGTCCTTAGACACGGCGATGCCTGTAGCGGTGAAGGCATAGAGATACTTGCTGCTGGCACCTACCAACTGCTTGAGCTGACTATCCTCGCCTACCTGATTCCAGGTTACAGCATCGGCAGAAGCATACACCTTGTCATCAGAGAGGATGTAGAGCTGATCGCGCATCTGCACGGCGTTCTGATAATCGGCAGCTGCGAAAGCCTGGTTGGCTGTTACCTCAGTCCAGTTGTTACCATCGCTTGCAGCACTCTTGTATATCTTCATTCCCCCGAGGGTTTTGCCGAATACATAGATATGGTTTCCCAGGGCAAGCACCTTCAAGTCGCTGAGTGCAGCGAGCTGCTCATTGAGTTGAGCCTTGGCTTGCCAGTTGAACTCATTGCCTTCCTGCTGATGCACGTTCACCTTTACGGTGTAAGTAACGTAGGCATTGAGCGAGTTGTTATATACACGAACCATTCGTGGCTGAGAGAAGTCGATGGAATCGGTGCTTGAATAATACTTTGCCGAGTCGATCTTCTCAGGGCAATTCTTGTTCATGATGAAGATAGGGCTGCTGTTCTTGCTGCTGATGGTAGCCAATACGGCAGCGGTCCTTGTCTTGGTAGGCAAGGAATCTACGTTATAGATATGGCAGTTAACCTGATCTATATAAAAATGATAGTTAGCTCCATTCACTTTATCAGCGATCAGAGTATCCTTGCCAGCAGTAGTCTTCGTGTATCTACCGAGCTTTCCCAAAGAGAAACTCGTGATGGCTGTATCATTAGTATATTCTACTACCGTCTCGTCGCTGTTCAAGCATGAAGAGAGCGACAAAGTAGCTGCAACAAGTGCAATAAAAGCTAAAAATTTACTTTTCATTCTATCCAATTTTTCTTTTTAGCTGCAAATTTACAGAGAATTCTTTAAAAAATCGCCCTTTTCTCCTTATTATTATGCAATTTATTGATTTTAGGGGCATTTTTTATATTTTTTAGTGATTTAGAGGAGTAAAAACGAAGAAATCCCGCTTCTTTTGCAAGAAACGGGATTCCATATACAGTATGAATTCGAAATGTCGAATTAGAGCTGTGGACCAGCTGCAACGAGAGCCTTACCAGCCTCGTTGTTTGTGTACTTAGCGAAGTTCTTGATGA
>USRA01000025.1 GCA_900557035.1 uncultured Prevotella sp.
AATATCGGAGATTACCAACTTTTTTAGGCACTATTTCTTATCCCGAACTGAGGTATTCTATCGTTTTTGATAGGCAGCATCGCTTGTGGGCAGCAACCAACAAGGGACTTATCGTGGGCAATCAGTTGAAATTGAAAGCTGTCTGCAAGGCTCTTGCCATTGATAAGCAAGGTTGGATTTGGGTAGGAACGATGAATGGAGTTTATGTCTTCGATATCCAGAATGGTAAGACTTATCGGTACGGCAAGGAAGAAGGCATGACCAATGAGATGATACAGGATTTAGTAGTGGATAAATTAGACGAAGTTTGGGTTACTACAGCCAATGGACTTTGTCGAATCCGTCGCACTCGTTCTTCTGAACAACCTTTTGCCTTGACTATGTTTGATAGTCAGAATAAGTTGGGTGATGCTAAGTTCTTGCCTAAGACAGCAGCTAGAATGGCTGATGGCAAACTCTTCTTTGGCAGTTCTACAGGCTTCTATATCGTGGATCCTATCCAAGTGAAGGATATGGAATATACTGGTCATCCTGTGTTCACATCCCTATTGGTGAATAACCAAGAAGTAGTGGCAGGCAAAGAATATGATGGCAGGGTTATCTTGCCTTTTGCCTTGAGCACTACCAGGAAGATCGTGCTGGAGCATGATGAGAACTTCATCACCGTCCATTTCTCTGGTTTGAACTTCGACATGCCTCACCACACCTATTATAAATATAGACTCCAGGGGGTTAATAATGATTGGATAGAGATAAATCCGCAAGATGGAATTGGCAGGGCAAACTATACCGACTTGTCTCCTGGCACTTATAAGCTAGAGGTTTATTCTGCTGGTCTAGACAAGGTATGGAGCAAGCTATCGGCAACCTTGGAGATAGAGGTGCTGGCTCCACTTTGGGCTACTTGGTGGGCCAAGCTCTTGTATTTCTTGGCATTCATCGCCTTGATTATCTTCGTTGTAAGGTGGAAGATTGAGCAGAACCGCAAGCGCATGGAGGACGAGAAGTACAAGGAACTGGAGGAGATGAAGTATCGCTTCTTCACCAATATCAGCCACGAGTTCCGCACCTTGCTCACGCTCATCATCACGCCTATAGGAAGCATCCTGAAGCGCACCACGGATGGCGAAACCCGCCATCAGCTGAACGATGTAAGCAGGAATGCGGGCGACTTGCTGCAACTCGTCAACCAGTTGCTCGACTTCCGCAAGATGGAGATGAATGGAGAACGACTCAGTCTGGCGAGTGGCAATCTGGATGAGTTTATCCAATATACCATCATGAAGTTTAGCCCCCTTTCGGAGCAGAAAAGCATCTCCCTGAAGTTTGAGGACAAGACCGGTGGACTCTTTATGTATTTCGATAGGGATAAGTTGGGCAAGATATTGACCAACCTGCTCTCTAATGCTTTCAAGTTTACGAAGGCAGGTGGAGTGGTAAAAGTAGAACTGAGCAAGTGTTTCATCGATAGCCGTCGCTATGCCCGTATCATCGTAGAGGATACAGGCTGCGGTATCTCCAAGGAGGAACAAGCTCATGTCTTCGAGCGGTTCTATCGTGCGGAGCAGAAGCAAGCAGCCACGCAGGTGGGCTCTGGCATCGGACTGAACATGGTGTATGAGTATGTGAAGTTGCATCAAGGCAAGATCTCCTTGGAGAGTGAAGAAGGAAAAGGTTCTCGCTTCATCGTGGATATACCTGCCGACTTGAAGCATGCCTTGCAGCAAGAGGCAGCCCAAGACAATCTGGTTGCGCCTTCATCAGCAATGGATGCCATAGATGGAGCCACGGAGGTACAGGGACAGAAAAAAATAGAGAAGACGGTGATGGTTGTGGAGGACAATGATGACTTCCGTCACTTCCTGCATCGAGAACTGAGCCATATATATAATAAGGTGTTAGTGGCAAAGGATGGCATGGAGGGAGCCTTGAAGGCGGAGGAAGAGAACCCCGACCTCATCGTGAGCGATGTGATGATGCCTAGAATGAATGGTACGGACATGTGTCGCCGCATCAAGGAAAATATCGAAACCTCGCATATCCCAGTTATCTTGCTCACGGCATGGAGTACCGATGAGGGACGTACTGAAGGATACAAGGCTGGTGCCGATGCCTACATTGCCAAGCCTTTCGATATGGAGGTGCTCTTGGCACGCATCAGTAATCTCTTGGAAAAGCAAGAGAAGCGAAAGCAAGACTTCTCGCATAGTATCTCGCTCGACCCGAAGACGGTGACGGATTCTACACCTGATGAGGCTTTCCTGAATGAAGTGATTGGGCATATCGAGAAAAACATCGACAACTCTGAATACACCATCGACTCCTTGGCAGGGGATGTCGTAATGTCTCGCATGAGCTTCTACCGAAAGATGAAATCTCTGACTGGTCAGACCCCTGCCGATTTCATCCGAACGGTACGATTGAAGACAGCCGCCAAGCTTCTGAAAGAGGGCAATTGTAATGTCTCGGAGGCTTGTTACAGGACGGGTTTTGCCTCTCCGCAGAACTTCTCCAAGCACTTCAAGGAGATGTTTGGCGTACTTCCTTCGCAATATTCTTAAAAAATAGAAGTGGTTAAGTAGTTGATAATCAATATACGTACACATTGGTGCAAATAATTGGTACGTTTCACATATATCGTTGGTACAAATGATACAACTGTTTAAAAGGGTTTTCCATACCTTTGCAGCAGAAATCAAAAATAAACAGTCAACGATATGAAACAGACAGCTAATAATCAGGGGCAAATGATTGCTAACTTCTATACAGTTCATTATGCAGAACTCGTAAACTTTGCCACTTCTCGTTTGGGCAACCGCGAGGAGGGTGAGGATCTCATACAGGATGTCTTCATCAAGATGATGAGCTTTGAGGGTATGATCAATGAGGAAACCATCAAGTCGTTTGCCTTCACCATCGCAGCCAACAAGGTGAAAGACCTTCTCCGCCGTCGCATCTTCCGTCATAAGATGGAGGAGAATGCCAAGTACGAGATGGAGCTCCAGCACTCTCATGTAGAGCGCATGGCAGAGTATCATGATACCCTGCGCATGGTGAATGACAGTATGGCGAGACTATCCCCTGCTTGTGCCAAGGTATATCGTATGAGTCTCTTTGAGGATATGACAGCTGGCGACATCGCTCAGGAGATGAATGTCTCCAAGCGCACCGTGGAATCTCAGCTCTTCACCTCTCGCAAGCAAGTGAGAGCCATGCTGAACATGGCGATGTAATTATTATCCAAAAGAATCTTAATAAACTTCTATTATCAGGTGAAATGTATTATCTTTGACGTGTCATTAACGAAACACGTAAATACAATGAAGATAATAGAAAGCAATATCATAGGAAAGAAAAGCCAAGAGACTTGTGAGGACGGACTGGTCATGACGGATGATTTCATCGCCGTAATAGACGGCAGCACCAGCAAGACACCCAAGCATCTCTCGCCCGATATGAAGAATGGGCGATATGCCATGATGCTCATTTCGGAATATATCCAGCAGGAGATGAAAGCTGATGCGACTGTGGATGAGTTTTGTGAGGGCATCACCGCTTATATATATAATAAGGTGTATCAGCCTATGGGAATCGAGGAGCAGTTGCGCCTGCATCCAGAGGAAAGGCTTACGGCATCGGCAGTCATCTATAGTAACCAAAAGAAAGAAGTTTGGATGGTAGGGGATTGTCAAGCCATCATCAATGGAAAGCTGTATGATAACTCCAAGCCATACGAGCAAGAGATTGCTACCAGGCGAGTGACGTTGATACAACAAGGTATGACACCTGCAGAGGCTCGCAAAAGCATCGAACCATTGCTTATCGAGGCGATGCTAGGTGGACAAAACAAATGTTATGCCGTGATAGATGGATTTCCTATCTATCGAGAGGGCGTAAGAGTGGTATCATTGGAAGAAGAATCCTCCACTATATCATCTTTTTCTGAATGCAATACCTCATCCCAAGAGATAGTCTTGGCTAGCGATGGCTATCCTTTCCTGAAGCCAACTCTGGCAGAGAGCGAGGCTGCCTTGGCGCATCTTGTCGCCCACGACCCTCAATGCATCCACGACTTCATTGCCACTAAGGGCTTGGTGGCAGGGAACAAAAGCTTCGATGACCGCACTTACATACGTTTTATAATCTGATGTTCTACGTATAATTCCCGTCCCAATCGTATTCTTATTAAAAACCAAATTAAAGATAAGAATCAATCACATGAAACAGAAAGTACTATATGTGGCAGCCTTGATGCTCCTCTCTTCCTCTTTCGGTATGGCAAAGAAGAAGGTGGAGGATCCTGAGATTACCAAGTTGAAAGCTAAGATTGAGAACGTAATGAGCCAGGTGGATAAGCAACCCGACTGGCTCTACTCCCGTTTGCAGATGTTTTGGAAGACCCAGGCATCTGATGTCTTTGTGAATGGGGAGACATTCTCTCATCCTGGAGGAGCGAAAGCGGCAGGTCCTACCGTGAAATATAATGGCTCACGAAGCACGGCATCTCAATATAATCGCCCTAAGCTGGAGGATATTATTCCTTATGATGACGATGAGTAGGGTAGCGTTACTTACATTAGCAGGGCTACAGGCAAGATGGAGAAGACTTCTCCTGCCAAGACGGGATGTAATCTGGCAGGTGTGAACCATCAGATTATCACCATCGCCCGTGATGCCGCTCGCATCTATGCCGCCACTGGCGATATGCGCTATGGACAGATGGCAGCGAAGGTGTTTGATGTCTATATGAAAGGTATCGCCTATCGCAATGTGCCTATCGACCTGAATCATGGTCATCAGCAAACCTTGGTGGGCATGACTACCTTTGAGGTTATCCACGAGGATGTCATCAACGAACTCACCCAGATGTATCCCCTCATCAAGAATCTCGTGAAGGATGACCAAGCCATCATCGAATCGGGCTTTAAGAAATGGGCGGAAAACATCATTGCTAATGGCGTGCCTCACAACAACTGGGACTTGTTCCAAGCAGACTTCATCATGAAGATAGCCCTGGTATTGCAAGATAACCAAGCTTACGCAGATGGCAAAGGCAAGCAATACTACTTGGATTATATTGTAAATCAAAATAGTATTCGCCAGTGGAGCATGAACAAGCTCATCGATTTCGGTTTTGATGCCAAGAGCAAGACTTGGTATGAGGCTCCAGGCTATAGCACCACGGTATTGGGCAGTATCTGCGATTTTGCCAATATGCTCGATGAGAAGGCGGGCATTGACCTCTTCAAGCAGCGTCCTATCCTAAAGGAAGCTGTGAAGACCTCTGCTGAATATCTCTTCCCTAACCGTATGATTGCAGGTTTTGGCGATACTCATCCTGGTTATCTCAATATAGGTGGCATCGACCATATCTTGAAGTATGCCACTCGCCATAAGGACAAGAACCTTATCTCTGAGATGAATCTCTTGAAGAATGCGGTGACTTCCAAGGCTCCTATCTCAGAGATAGAAAAATATACGAGCACCCTGTTCTATGCCCCTAATGTATCGTGGATAGCGATGCGAAGTGGTATGGACAAGCAGCACGACTTGATGGCTTCCATCAATGCCAGCCTTGGTAATCATCAGCATGCCAACGGCATCTCGCTTGAACTCTATGGCAAGGGATATGTCCTGGGACCTGATGCTGGTATCGGCAGAAGCCTCTATAGCGGCTTGGACTATCTGGAATATTATTCCCAGATGCCAGCCCACAACACCGTAGTGGTGGATGGTGTGTCGAGCTATCCTGTAATGATGTCGCAGCATGCTTTCAAAGTTGTCGCTTCTTACCCAGAGGTAAGCAAGGAGCAGCCTGCCAGCAAGAAACTCTCTGAACAAAAAGAAAAGGTAAGCTATGCTACCGTCAGTTTCATCGAGCCAGAGGCTCAAGCACTGCAGCAGCGTACCACAGCCATCGTGAAGACCAGCGATAAGGGTGGCTATTATATTGACGTGTTCCGCAGCCGAAAGAAGGAAGGTGGCGACAAGACCCACGATTACTTCTATCACAATCTCGGACAGGAGATGAAGGTGATGGATGCCATTTCTGGTCAGCCACTTGATATGAAACCAACAGAGGAGCTTGCCTTCGCTGGTGGTCATCTCTATGCCTATTCTTATATCTATGATAAGAAGATTGCAGAGATGCAGAACAGCATCAAGACGCAATTCGTAACAAAGATACAGGACGACAAGGTGGTGGAGGCAATGGATGGTCAGCGTGAAATCACCATGACCATGTGGATGAAGAAGGATGAGAACCGTACCATCTTCCAAGCTCTCTCGCCTGTCAATCTTGAATATGAGCGAATGCCGAATCAGCCTTATAAGGTAGATGCCCAGCCCGTATTGACTTTCGTGGCTCGCCAGAAGGGTGAGGCATGGAACCATCCATTTGTAACGGTCTATGAGCCAAGTTCTGATACCGAGCCAGGCGACATCGCATCGGTCGATTTCTTCGAGCCTGAACAGAAGGGAGCCGTGGGTATTCTCGTGAAGCTAAAGGATGGAACCACCCAGCGCATCGTTTGCTTGGAGAGTGGAACTGTAATTTTTTAACCGCACAACAGCTGAGTGACGTGTGCACAACACGTGGTGTGCATGTGTACATCAGCTGATATGCGAGCGCACAACAGCTGTTGTGCGACCGGCTAAGCGATATGTTCTGACAACTTTAATAAATAGTAATAACAACTATAATACATGATAATGAAGACTTTTCTTTATAGTATCAATCACCGTTTGCCTTTCCTGCTGCTGATGCTGTTAGTTGCTACAGTGGCAGGAGCCGTAGAAACGTTGCAATCGCCTAACGGTAAGTACCAGTTTGCCTTTTCTCAGAAAGAAGGCAAACTGATGTATAGCTTGGATTATGCCAATAAGCCAGTGGTGGAAGAAGGCGAACTGGGTGTGAACATCGACAATCACTTGGTAGAGTCTGCGATGGGCATCCCAGTGGATAACAGTAGTGTTTGGACGAAAGGTATGGAGGTGACAAGCGTGGAACGCCGTTCGGAAGACAACACTTGGAAGCCTGTATATGGCGAGTATGCGCAGATGCGTGACCATTACAATGAGATGACCATCCACCTCTTGAAGGGTGGGAAACATGAGGGGAGTGGCACGGCTTACGATAAGCGCCAGCAATATCTCCTCGACATCATTGTGAGAGCATACGATGAGGGTGTTGCCATCCGCTATCATTTCCCCGAGGCTACCAACGGCTTGTTCATGCACATCACCGAAGACTTGACTTCCTTCCGCTTTGCTCCTGGTGCGGAGGCTTACCACTATGCTTGGGCGCAAGCTCATGCCAACAAGGTGAAACTCTTGAAGAGCGAGGCTGCTTGGAAGGATGAGGCCGAACGACCATTGACTCTCCAACTGGCAAACGGTCTTTATGCAGCCATTGGCGAGGCGGCATTGACCGACTTTGTGAGAGGCAAGCTCAAGCTGAAAGCTGACAATGAACTGCAGATGGCGATGTTTGATTCCGCCGACATCATCACGGCATACGATATGCCTTGGCGATTCATCATGGTGGGTGAGAAGACTATCGACCTCATCAACAACAAGCAGATGGTGCTCAATCTCAATGCCCCTTGCCTGATACAGGATTCCTCTTGGATTAAGCCAGGCAAGGCATTCCGTGTATGCCGCTTGGATATGAAGACTTGTATGGAGGGTGTGGATTTCTGTGTGGATAGAGGTTTGCAATACATCGAACTTGATGCCGGCTGGTATGGTCCTGAGATGAAGATGTCTTCCTCTGCCCTCAAGGTATTGGAGACTCGTGACATTGATATGCCTAAGCTCTGTCAGTATGCCAAGAGCAAGGGCATCGGTGTGTGGGTTTATGTCAACCAGAGAGCCTTGTATCAGGAGCTTGACCAGCTATTGCCACTCTATGAGAAATGGGGCATCAGTGGAATCAAGTTTGGCTTTGTGCAGATAGGTTCGCAGGAGTGGACCACTTGGCTTCACAATGCCGTAAAGAAGTGTGCCGACCATCACATCATGGTGGATATCCACGATGAGTATCGCCCTACGGGATGGAGTCGCACTTATCCTAACTTGATGACGCAAGAAGGTATTGGCGGCAACGAGGAAATGCCAGATGCAGAGCACAATACGATTTTGCCATTTACCCGTTTCCTCTGCGGTCCTGCCGATTATACCCCTTGTTATTTCAATGGAAGGGTGAAGAATACCAAGGCACACCAGTTGGCAATGCCAGTGGTATATTACAGTCCTATCACCTTCTTGTATTGGTATGACCTCCCGAATGTATATAAGGGAGAAAAGGAGTTGGACTTCTGGAAATATTGTCCTACGGTATGGGATGAGAGCAAGGCTTTGCAGGGCGAGATTGGTGAGTATATCGTGCAGGCGCGTCGCTCGGGCAATGATTGGTTTGTGGGAGCGATGAATGGCTTGCAGGTTCGTTACATCACTCTCAATACTGCCGACTTCTTGCAGAAAGGCAAGAAATATCGTGTGGAGATTTACAATGACAACCCTGCGTTGAATACTCGCACCAAGGTATCTACTGTAGTTCAGACTATCAAGGCTGGCAAGATATTAAAGCTTCATTTGCAGCCATCAGGCGGTGCTGCGTTGCGATTCAGTTTGTTAAAATGACAATATGATGTTATTAAGAAAAATACGTATCAGCGTTATGTTGATGGTCTTGCTGTTGCAAGGCATCTTCGTAAGTACAGCCCTTGCCATTGGTGTGGGAGGCAGTGGAATGTACCAGTGGTCAGTGGATTTGAGAGGCTATATCTCTTCAGAGACAGGCAAGGCTCCTGTGGCTTACCTTTGGGTGCCTGATGGCTGCAAGCAAGTGAAAGCTGTGATGCTTTCTCAACAGAATATGACGGAGGAGGCTATCTATAAGAATCCGAAGTTTCAGGCTCAGATGAAGAAACTGGGTGTGGCAATGGTATGGGTGGCTCCTGCTTTCAGCAACAACTGGGATCCAGCGACTGGCGCACAGAATACCTTTGAGGAGATGATGGGTAATCTTGCCGACCAAAGCGGATATGCCGAGATAGCCAAGGCTCCCGTCATCCCTTTGGGACATTCCGCACAAGCCACTTTCCCTTGGAATTTTGCGGCTTGGAATCCTAACCGCACCCTCTGCATCATCTCTTTCCATGGTGATGCCCCTCGCACCAATCTCTGTGGCTATGGAAGAGACAATGTGGAGTGGGGACGTCATCGTAACATCGATGGTATCCCTGGCTTGATGGTGGAAGGCGAGTATGAATGGTGGGAGGCTCGTGTGAATCCAGCCCTTGCTTTCCGAATGATGTATCCTGAGAGTTGCATTTCCTTCCTATGTGATACGGGCAGAGGTCATTTCGATTGTGGCGACCAAACGGCCTTGTATTTAGCGAAGTTCATCCAAAAGGCGTTAGAACAGCGTTTGAATGCCGATGGAACGCTGCGCAAGCTCAATCCTAAGGATGGTTGGCTTGCCGAGAGATTCCATTCTGATATGGTGGGTACAGATGGAGCAGACAAAGGTAAAGCTCCTGAGATAGCTTCTGCCTCTCGCCCTCAGCCTGCACCTTATAATATATATAAGGGCGACAAGCATGATGCCTTCTGGTATTTCGATAAGGAAATGGCGGAACTCACAGAGGCTCGATACAAGGAGACGGCGGGCAAGAAAGTGCAGTATGTTGGTTTCGAGTATCAAGGTAAGCTCATTCCATACAACGATAGGTTGCAGGGAGGCATGAAACTTGATTTAAGAAACCTGGAGGGCATCACCTTCCAGCTAAAGGCGGTCTATACCGATAGCTCTCATAGTGCAACCGCCCAAGAGCATGGCAAGAAGAAACCTCACATTGAGGTAATCAATGGTCCTGTCAAGAAAGTCAATGATACGACCTTCAAGTTCTATCCATACGAGGCAGGATGGGACAATGTCCGTAGGTCATTCACCTGCTGGCTGGTAGCGGTTGCTGATGCCGATGGTGAATATAAGGGAGCCGTGCAACCTATCTGTATTGAGATTCCGAAAAAAGTAAAATACGAATAGAATTATGAATATCAAGAATTTATTATTGTTATCGGTGGCTCTCTTTGGCTCGACACTCGCAGCGAGTGCTTACGAGCATGAATGGGAGAACCCGACCGTGTTTGAGCGAGGCAAGGAACAACCACATGCTTGGTTCAAGACCTCACATACGAAGTTGCTCAATGGCAAGTGGCGTTTCCATTATGCCGATGACATCAAGGATGCTCCTACCGACTTCTATCGGATGGACTTCGATGATTCCAAATGGGCGCAGATTCCTGTGCCATCCAACTGGGAGTTGCAGGGTTTTGGCGCACCCCTCTATGTCAATATCACCTATCCATGGTCGCCTAATCCTCCTTACATCGACATCCCTAACCCTGTGGGTACTTACCGTACTTCATTCACTGTACCTTCTCAGTGGAAGGACAGAGAAGTGGTGCTCCATTTCGGTTCCATCACGGGTTATGCCCGAGTATGGGTGAATGGTAAGGAAGTGGGTATGACCAAATGCTCCAAGACTCCTGCCGAGTTTGACGTGACGAAGTTTATCCATCTAGATGGTCGTGCCAATCAAATGGCGGTACAGGTGTATCGTTGGCACGATGGCAGCTATATGGAGGATCAGGACTTCTGGCGTATCACAGGTATAGAACGTGACGTGTATCTGCAAGCTTATAACCCAGTTTCGGTTTGGGATTACAATATCACCGCTACACCTGTGGATAACTATCACAATGGACAGTTGGAGGCTGATGTAACGGTACGCAACTTCTCTGGAAATTCCGTATCCGATAAGGTGTTGGTGCAGCTTAGGGATGCCAATGGTAAGTTGGTACTGAATGAGACAAAGCCTTTCAAAGCCGAAGGCAAGGAGGCAACCATCCACGTGAGTAAGAAACTCAACAAGGTGAACCTATGGAGTGGCGAAAAGCCATATCTGTATCAGATGTCCATGATATTGGGTGGAGATACTGTGCGACAGCAAGTGGGATTCCGTGAGGTGAAGATAGAGAATGCCCGATTGCTGGTCAATGGCAAGATGGTATATATAAAAGGGGTCAATCGCCATGAGCACAATGACTCCCTAGGACATGTGCAGAGCCATGAAATCATGATGGACAATCTGCGCCGTCTGCGTGAGTTGAACATTAATGCTGTGCGTAGCAGTCACTATCCGAATAGTCCGGAGTGGCTTGACCTCTGCGACAAGTATGGCATCTATGTGGTGGATGAGGCCAATATCGAGACTCACGGAATGGGTAGTTGCGTCTATTTCACTGATACGGTTCCTCATCCGGCTTATCGCAAGGAGTGGGCTCCTGCGCATCGTGACCGCATCCATCGTATGTTCTATCGTGACAGAAATCATCCTAGTATCATTGGATGGTCGATGGGCAATGAGTGTGGCAATGGACAAGTATTCCATGAGCAGTATCGCTGGTTGAAGGCAAACGACAAAACTCGTTTCGTACAGTTTGAGCAAGCTTGGGAAGAGGAAAACACAGACATTGTGTGCCACATGTACCCTAACTGGGGCAGGGTGCTAGCCTATGCTAAGAGTGGCAAGCAGCGTCCTTTCATCATGTGTGAGTATGCTCACGCTCAGGGCAATAGCAATGGAAATCTTCAGGATTACTGGGATTTAATCAAGAAGTCGCCTAACTTACAAGGTGGATTCATCTGGGATTTCCAAGACCAGGGCTTCCGTCGTACACTCCATGACAATACCGACCGCCGTACTTATTGGATGTATAATGGAGAGATGGGAAGTTATGTATGGCCTGTGGAGATGAACAGTGGATGTGATGGTGTCCTTGCTTCCGATATGAGTTACAAGCCGCAAGCCTTAGAGGTGAAGAAGGTATATCAAGACATCATCTTCCCAGATTTCGACTGGAGGAAGGGAGAGTTGACTGTGAGAAATGAGTATCAGTTCTCGACTCTTGCCGACTATGACTTCCATTGGACGCTCTGCAAGGAAGGCAAGGAGGTGGCTATGGGTGACTTCCGCTTGAAGACCTTACCACAACAAGAGAGTACGGTGCGCATCAAGATGCCATCGCTGAAAGAATCTGATGAATATACGCTTCAAGTGTTTGCCTATACTCGCACGGCAAGCGATCTCTTGCCAGCTCATTATGATGTGGCAAAGGAGCAATTCTTGCATGCGGGCAAGTTGGAAGAGAATGCTAGCTTGCAGACACAAGGCGATGTCAAGGTGGAGACGCAGAAGAACAATATTGTGCTGACGGTAGGCAATGTCAAGGCGGAAATCAACAGGCAGAGTGGTGCGCTTACCAATTATGCCATGGATGGTGTTTCAGTCTTGCACAATCGTACTGCCTTGGAACCTTACTTCTGGCGTGCACCTAATGACAACGATTATGGCAACAAGATGCCACAGAAGAGTAACGTATGGCGTTCCGCACAGACCAATCGCTATGTTTCGAAATGTCAGGTGGGCGAACCTACCGAGGAAGGAGTGCTCATTACCTTTGACATGGTGTTGGGCGATCTCAACCAACCTTATCGTCTCTCTTATCTCTTCCGCAAGGATGGCAGCATTGACGTAAAGGCGAGTATGGACACCAAGGGAAAGAAACTACCGGAGTTACCTCGTTTCGGTATGCGTATGACGCTTCCTAAGGGCTTCGAGAACGTAAGCTACTATGGTCGTGGTCCATGGGAGAACTATTCTGACAGAAAGACCAGCCAGTTCTTGGGTATCTATCATACTACGGTGACGGATATGTATTATCCTTACATCTTCCCTCAGCAGACCGGCAATCATTGTGATGTGCGCTGGGCTGAGATTACCGCTCCTCAATCGGGTGTCACCCTTCGATTCCAAGCCGAGAAACCGATGGACTTCTCTGCCCTTCATTTCGCAGACGAAGATCTCGATATGGGATTGGAGAAGAAGATGATGCAACAGAAGGACATGCACCCACGCCAGGAAACGTATGTGATTCTGGATGGTGTTCAGCGAGGAGTCGGTGGTGATAACAGTTGGGGTGAGCCACCTCACAAGGAGTATCGCCTCTTCGATGGAGAATACTCGTTGAGTTATCGCCTAAGTTTGAAAGGCTTGTAGTTCCGAGGATATCATCTGATTCCTTCGCCCCAATATCTTTCTTAGATTTGGGGCGAAGGATTTTTCGTATAGACATATTGAGTTGTTACTTGCAACTAAAATAGTTCATCGGCAGTTATCTCTTTCTGAATTTGATTCCAATATTCATTGTGTGTCACGCCATTTGTCGTAATCATTGTCAGGAGAATCGACTTCTTGGTCTTAGTGGCATTAATGAATCTTTCCACTTTATTGTTGAGCGACATCGCATAATCTTTCGTAATGGTATATTCTCCTTTTGAGAACTTAATTTCACAAATGTTGATGATGTTGTCGCTCCTATCTAGTACCATATCTATTTGAGCACCAGAGGAGTGCATTTCACCTTTCGCTTTCCAAGAATAGCATTGTGTGGCTACACCAGCAATCCCCATCGCTTGTTTGATTTGTGGAATATGCTGAAAGCAAACTCGCTCGAAAGCCAATCCAGTCCATGTGGCTCTGATAGGAGAATTGTAGCTGTTTGACCAGAAATGTTCGTCATTGTTTTGGTTCTCTTTGATGTACTTATAATAAAATATGGTGAAGTTATCAACCAATTGGATCAAGTCATCTTTGGCTTTTCCCCCATAAGAAGGTATTCGCTTGATGAATCCACATTCCGTCAAGTCTTCCAGCATTCTCGTGAGTTTACCATTGCTTGTAATGCCGCCTTCTTTTACCAATTCGTCACGGGTCATTCCAAGACGGATTGTGCCTAAGGCGTCGATAATCTTGAGATATGATTCTGGCTCATTGAAAAGAGAGTCGTATAACTCATTAAACTCATTATGTAGGAAACCAGTTTCGGAGAAAATCATATTGTCTATGTTTTGGGCAACACTCAGCCCTTTGTCAAGACGTGACCAATAGAAGGCAACTCCCCCTAAAACCATATAATACTCTATAAGGTCGTAATGAGAAGCACGCATGCCTAGATATTTGGCATATTTTTCGCATTCGTGTAGCGTGAATGGCTGGAGATGTATGCGATAAGTAACACGATTGTGCAGCCCACCATGGTTTTTTAATACTTTATTGATAATCCATGAGGTGGCTGAGCCGCAGATAATCAAGAGAACATCTTTGCGAGCAGAGGCAAAGGAGTTCCAGAAATATTCCAATGCCGAAAGGAATCCGGAGCGAGGGGTGTCAAGCCAAGGAACCTCGTCTATGAAGATGATTTTCTTTTCTTCCTTGCTTTCTTTGATGAATTGAGCCAGTTGAAAGAAGGCATCGCTCCAATCTGTTGGGATTCTTACTTTCTTCATTCCACTCATTTTTAGGGCATCTCTGAAGTTGCGAAGTTGTTTTTTGAGTGTTTCTTTATACACACCTGTATGCTGAAAGGCAAACTGATAGTTGAAAGCCTCTCTGATAAGGAAAGTCTTCCCGATGCGTCGTCGCCCATAAACTGCCACAAACTCAGAGTATTCTGAGTGATAGGCCTGCTGTAATGTTTTTATTTCTTTTTCTCTTCCGATAAGCATAATGGTCTCTTCTTTTTGGGTGCAAATATAACAAAAATATGCTTATAAGTTGCCAAAACCATGTTAAAAAGTATAGTTTTGGCAGCTTATAAGCATATTTTTAACATATAACAAACAATAGCTGCGCTTCCTTATTGCTCAAATACTAACCAGGTTAAGTATTCTTCCTGTTTCATTCGTATTGATAATAAACGAATAATGATGAAAATAGGAAGAATATTTTTTTTGGTATCTGCCTTGTTCCTGGTGAACGGCATGATGGCACAGAACAAGCTCGATGCAAAGCAGGGGCTTGATGTGGATAAGCAACTGCAATACTGCCATAAGCAGGTGTGCAGAGCTTTGGAAGAACTGAAGCAGAAGGATGGCTCCTACGACTATACGATGGAGCCTCGCAATATCCTCAAGGGGGATAAGCAGAAGGGGTGGAACTGCCGCAAGGCTACCCCAGAGGAGTGGTGTGATGGTTTCTGGCCGGGAATCCTCTGGATGGACTATCAGAATACCAAGGATGAGGCTGTGCGCAAGGCCGCCGAAGGATATACGGAGTCTCTGAAAGGCATCGCCTATCGCCCATGTTATGACCACGATATCGGTTTCCTGATGTTCTGTTCCTACGGGAAGGGCTATGAGGTGAATCATTCGCAGGAATACAAGAATGTGATTCTGGCTTCAGCCGACTCCCTTGCCACGCTTTTCAATCCTATTGTAGGAACGATATTGAGTTGGCCTAGAGAAGTGAAACCTCGCAACTGGCCTCACAACACCATCATGGACAATATGATGAATCTCGACATGATGTTCTGGGCAGCCAGGAACGGAGGAAACAAGCTGCTTCATGATCTGGCAGTAACTCACGCCAAGACCACGATGCAGAATCATTTCCGTCCGGATGGCAGCTGCTATCATGTGGCTGTGTATGATACCATCAATGGCAATCTCATCAAGGGTGTGACCCATCAGGGGTATTCTGATGATTCCATGTGGTCGAGAGGGCAGAGTTGGGCCATCTACGGCTATACGATGGTGTATCGCTATACCCGTAACAAGATGTTCCTGGATTTTGCCCAGAAGGTGACTGATATTTATATCAAGCGATTGAAGGAAACCAGCGATGACTTCATTCCTCTTTGGGATATGGATGATTCACGTGGAACAATGGGAGCACCGAAGGATGTAAGTGCTGCCTGCGTGGTTGCCGATGCCTTACTGGAACTTCAGAAATATGTGGGAGGTGAAAAAGGTGAGGAGTATAAGCAGTTTGCCTTGCAGACGCTAGCCCAGCTTAGCACCAGTAAATACCAGAGCGGCAAGAAGAATGTGGCATTCCTTATGCATAGCACGGGGCATCATCCGGCAGGAAGCGAGATAGATGCCAGCATTATCTATGCCGACTACTATTATTTAGAAGCATTGAATAGAGTGAAAAATATAAGTTTTTAGGTTTGATTATGGTTTATGTGTTAAGAGGCAACCCGTGCGAGTTGCCTCTTATGATATACAGCAAGGGCTGCCAGTACATCCTGGCAGCCCTATTACGTTAGTATGTTATGAAAAATTTGAGAGAATTGAAACTTCACAGTTTCAGAATTGTTTTACTAAACATGATTTTTTATATAGAGAAAGCATAGAAATAACTACTTCAATATCGTAGGAGAAGGGGTGGTGGTGCTTATCTGGTCGATGCCCGTGCGCTGCATGGAGTCAACCGAAGCTGAATCGCCCATGACTACGGAAACGCCCTTGCCACTCTTGGTGTATCCTACGTTTTCAATCTGATTATCGACATTGTTCTGGAATGGAACCTGAGCAGCGTTGCCCAAGGTCAGGACGATGGCTACTACGGCAGCAGCCTTGAAGAGAGGCTTCAGACGCTCTGTCAATGAAACTACCTTCGCCTTGTTTGGCTCCTTGGTGTATTCATCTTCAATCATCGCCATCATCTTCTGGTCGAAGTCATCACCCAGTGTCTCTTGCTTAGCCTCGCCCATCTCGTAAGAGAAGAGCGCCTGATATGGCTTCAGCTCGGCAGGCAACTCGTCCTGGCTGAAGAATGCACGGAGAATCTCCTCTTCTTCGAGAGAAGTCTCGGCCTTCCAATAGCGGTCCAAAAGTTGGTTGATGTACTTATAATCCATAACTGTCGAATTGTTGAAATCTTTGTTTAACTGTTTGTCGAGCCCTGAAGATATTCACCTTGACCTGGTCTTCGGTGATGCTGAGGATGTCTGCTATTTCCTTATAGGATTTTCCTTCGATGTCTCGAAGTTGCAGACAGCTGCGCTGCTTCTCGGGCAATTCATTAATGATGTTCCTTACGATGTTCAGCTTGTCTTTCTGAATCATTCGTTCGGAAGGAGTGGATGATGTCTCGTCGAGCCTTTCCGCAGTCTGCTCTTCCAGCGAATCATTCTGATTATCCATCTTCTTGATGCGGTCGAGCGAGAGGTTGCGGGCGATGGTGAGGCTATAGGCCTCGATGGAGTCAAGCTCCTGCCATCTGTCGCGGGCATTCCAGACTTTAATCATGGTATCCTGCACAACGTCCTCCGCTTCCTCCCGGTTGAGAGTAATGCGAAGTGCCAGCCTGAAGAGTTTATTCTTCAGCGGCAAAACATCGTTTTGGAAACTGATTTTTTTCATCCCTCTATAATTAATGACGACTCACCTGTAAGAAAGTTACAAGCAACTCTGAATTATTTCTATTTTTAACTCTTAATAACAGTTCCGTGCTTTCCGTCGATGGCGGTAGCAAGGGTGATAATCACTTCTTTTACGCCTGCATCGATGGCTGCAAGGGCATTCTCCAGCTTTGGAATCATGCCGCCTGCCACGGTACCGTCTGCTTTGTATCTCTCAAAATCGGCATGGGTAATCACTGGAATCACGCTGTCGTCATCCTCAGGATTGCTGAGCACACCTTTCTTTTCAAAACTATATATTAATGTCACGTCGTAGTAAGGAGCCAAAGCCTTGGCTGTCTCGCTTGCGATGGTATCGGCATTGGTATTGAGGATATTGCCCTTTCCGTCGTGGGTCAGCGGAGCCATCACCGGGGTGATGCCTTCGTTAATCAGGGTCTGGAGCATCTTGCCGTTGGCACGCTCTACATCGCCTACGAATCCGAAGTCGATGCCATCCTTCAATGGGCGCTTATGACTATGGATTACGTCCATGTCGGCACCTGTCAGGCCGAGGGCGTTCACGCCGTTAGCCTGAAGCTTGGCAACCAGGTTCTTGTTTACCAAACCGCCATAAACCATCGTTACCACTTCCAGCATATCTGCATCGGTGATGCGACGGCCGTTTACCATCTTGCTCTCGATGCCGAGGGCTGCAGCTACCTTGGTGGCACGGCGTCCACCGCCATGTACCAATACTTTCTTGCCGGGAATGGCTGCAAAATCCTTCAAGAGCTGTGCCAGCTGCTCGCTGTCTTCAACGATGGCACCGCCTACCTTTACTACTGTTACTTTTTTCATCTTATCTTATGTTGAATGTTTACTGAAGATATGTGTATCCGAAGAGACCATTGCGATAGGTGCCCAGGAACTCCTTACCCTCATCGAGTGAAATCTTGCCTTCCTTCACACTCTTGGTTACCCACTGCTCCAACTGGCGGACGAGCTTCTTAGGATTGTACTGTACGTAATCCAATACCTCCTCTACGGTCTCGCCATCGAATATCTGGTCGATGCAGTACTTGCCATCCTTTACAGAGATGTGGGCAGCATTGGTGTCGCCGAAGAGATTGTGCATGTCGCCCAGAATCTCCTGGTAGGCACCTACGAGGAACACGCCGAGATAGTATGGCTCGTTCTTCTTCAATGGATGAAGAGGGAGAACGTTGCCGATATGACCATCGGTTACGAAGTTGGCAATCTTGCCGTCGCTGTCGCAGGTAATGTCCTGCAAGGTGGCGTTGCGGGTAGGACGCTCGTCCAGGCGCTGGATTGGCATGATAGGGAAGAGCTGGTCGATGGCCCAACTGTCTGGCAGGCTCTGGAACAATGAGAAGTTGCAGAAATACTTGTCGGCAAGAATCTTGTCCAATCCCCTGAGCTCCTCAGGCACATGCTTCATGTGCTTGGCAAGGTTGTTGATCTCGTGGCACACGCTCCAGTACATCGCCTCAATCTCGGCACGGGTCTTCAAATCTACGATGCCGTGAGAGAAGAGCTGCAATGCCTCGTCGCGAATCTGTTCGGCATCGTGCCAATCCTCCAGCATGTTGCGAGGATTCAGGTTGTCCCATATCTCGTAAAGGTCCTTAACCAGCTGGTGGTCGGTTTCCTTTGCTTCAAACTCCTCTGGCATTTCCGGCAGGGAAGCAGTCTCCAGCACATCAATCACCAATACGGAGTGGTGGGCAGAGAGCGAACGGCCACTCTCGGTGATGAGGTTAGGATGGTTGATATTGTTCTTGTTGGCTGCATCAACGAATGTATAGACACAGTCGTTCACATACTCCTGGATAGAGTAGTTTACAGAGCTTTCGCTGCTGGCAGAACGGGTGCCGTCGTAATCTACGCCAAGACCACCGCCACAATCTACGAAATCTACATTGTAGCCCATCTTGTGGAGGTTGATGTAGAACTGAGCCGCTTCACGGAGAGCCGTCTGGATGCGGCGGATCTTGGTAATCTGGCTTCCGATGTGGAAGTGGATGAGGCGCAGGCAGTCGTGGAATCCCATCTCCTCAATCTTGCTGAGGGCAGTAAGCAGTTCGGCACTTGTCAAACCGAACTTCGAAGCATCGCCACCGCTCTCAGCCCATTTGCCTGAGCCTGAAGAAGCGAGCTTGATGCGGATTCCGATGTTTGGCTTCACGTTGAGCTTACTTGCCACCTTGGCGATGATATCCAGCTCGTTGAGCTTTTCTACCACGATGAAGATGCGCTTACCCATCTTCTGGGCGAGCAAGGCAAGTTCGATGTAGCTCTCGTCCTTGTAACCGTTGCAGATGATGAGTGAGTCGCTCTGTGCCTGTACGGCGATAACGGCATGAAGTTCTGGTTTGGAACCGGCTTCCAGTCCCAGGTTGAACTTCTTTCCATGAGAGATGATCTCCTCTACAACCGGCTGCATCTGGTTCACCTTGATAGGATAGATGACAAAGTTTTCCCCCTTGTAACCATATTCCTCCTTGGCCTTCTGAAAACAGCTGGCTGTCTTCTCGATGCGGTTGTCGAGGATGTCTGGGAAACGGAGCAGTACGGGAGCGTTGATGTCGCGTAATGCCAACTCGTCCATGATGTCGCGCAGGTCTATCTGCGTGTTGTCCTTGCATGGAGTTACATAGACATCACCCTTGTCGTTGATGCCAAAGTAAGAAGTGCCCCAACTACCAATGTTGTAGAGCTCCTTCGAGTCTTCAATAGTCCATTTCTTCATTTTCTGTTCTTGGTCTTGCTAAAAAGTTTGTTTTATAATATTTTCTGTTTATGATAAATCGTAGAAAGGTAAGCCGTCTCTTGTCTTGAGTTGGCTTACCTTTTTTCTTTATACGTTCAGCAGGCTACGAACCTCCTGTACTGTTTCGTTTACTTTATCCAAGTTGTCCATCACATTGATGTCTATGATATGTTTTGCCTTCTCGTAGAAAGGCTCGCGCTGCTTCAGCTGCTCGCGGATGAATACCTGTACTTCCTCCGGAGTCTTGTTGAGCAGCAGGGGGCGTACGCCCTTGCCCATCTTGAGGTGAGCATAGAGGGTTTCTGGCGTTGCCTTGAGGTAGATGGTGCAGCCCGACTGGTTCATATACTCCATATTGTCGAAGAAACAAGGTGTTCCTCCGCCACAGCTAACCACTACGTTTTCAAACTCCGCCACCTCGTGGAGCATGTTATGCTCTATGTGGCGGAATCCCTCTTCTCCTACTTCGTCAAAGATCTGCTTCACGGTTTTGCGCATACGGCTCTCGATGTACCAATCGAGGTCGTAGAACATCACGCCAAGCTCTTTGGCGAGGGCTTTGCCGACAGTAGTCTTGCCGGCTCCCATATATCCAATGATGATGATAGACTTCATTTTATTCTTTTTTACTTCTTCTGCCTCTTGCCTTTGGTTCTGGTGCTTCCTTGATGATGGTCATGCACTCCTCGTAGCTGAGTGACTCTACGTTCTCCTGCTTTGCCTTAGGAATGCGATAGTTCTTGCCATCGAATGCGATGTAAGGACCATAGCGCCCGTTCAGGAGCTCCAGCTTGTTGTCTTCCTCAAAGGTCTTGATATGGCGTTTCTGCTCGTTAGAGCGTTTTTCGTTGATAAGTTCCACTGCCTGTTCCAGGGTGATGGCCATTGGGTCGATTTCCTTTGGAATGGATACATACTTGCGGTCGTGGAGTACGTATGGACCGAAACGGCCGCTTCCGATGGTTACGGTAGAGCCTTCGAACTCACCTACCTGGCGAGGCAGCTTGAAGAGTTCCAATGCTTCCTCCAGAGTAATGGTCTCGATGCTCTTGTCGGCAGGCAACTGGGCAAACTGCGGCTTGTTCTCGTCTTCTGCGGTACCAATCTGAACCACAGGACCGAATCTTCCGATTTTTACGAATACAGGGCGGCCGCTCTTTGGGTCTTTGCCCAGTTCACGCTCACCGGCCTTGTGCTCGCTGCGTGCTTCCATCACACCCTTTACTTCCGGTTCGAAACGCTTGTCGAAATCCTTCATCCATTTGGTCCACTCGGTCTTTCCCTCGGCGATATCATCAAACTTCTGCTCTACGTTGGCCGTAAAGTTATAGTCCATGATGTTAGGGAAGTTGGCCATCAGGAAGTCGTTTACCACAATACCGATATCGGTAGGGAGAAGCTTTCCCTTTTCAGAGCCAGCCTGTTCCTTCTTGGTCTTCTGGGTAATCATGATACCCTTCAGCGTATCTACGGTGTAGGTGCGTTCCTCGCCCTGCTTGTCACCCTTTACCACGTATTCACGCTGCTGGATGGTGCTGATGGTAGGAGCATAGGTAGATGGACGGCCGATGCCGAGGTCTTCCAGCTTCTTCACCAGACTTGCTTCGGTGTATCTTGCTGGCGCCAGAGAGAATTTCTCTGTGGCGATGATCTCACGGCGCTGCAACTCATCGCCTTCCTTCATAGCAGGCAGGAGATGGGTTGAATCTTCTACGTTCTCATCCTCATCGGTAGATTCGCGATATACCTTGAGGAAACCATCGAATACAACAACCTCACCATTGGCAACAAACTTCTCGCTGGTGTTGTCGATGCTGATATTGATGGTAGTCTTCTCCAACTGTGCATCCTCCATCTGCGAAGCGATGGTACGTTTCCAGATCAGGTCGTAAAGACGCTTCTCCTGACTGGTGCCATCGATGCTTGTCTCGCTCATGTAGGTAGGGCGGATGGCCTCGTGAGCCTCCTGTGCACCCTTGGAGTTGGTATGATAGGCACGTGGCTTGCTGTATTCCTTGCCGTACTCCTTGATAATTTCATCCTTGCTGGCATTGCTGCAGAGGGAAGAGAGATTCACACTGTCGGTACGCATGTAGGTGATGCGTCCACCCTCGTATAGACGCTGAGCCACCATCATGGTCTGGCTTACGGTGAAGCCGAGCTTGCGGGCTGCTTCCTGCTGCAGGGTTGATGTGGTGAAAGGAGGCGCTGGTGTACGCTTCAGCGGCTTCTTGGTGACAGCCTCTACGGTGAACTTGGCGTCCTTGCACTTCTCCAGGAAGGCTTCCACCTCTTCATGGGTCTTGAAACGGTGGTCGAGCTCTGCCTTTACCTCAGTGGCTGCGCCATTCTCGCTGATCAGGGCGAATACGGCGTTGACACGATAGTATGGTTCGCTCTTGAACTTCTGAACTTCACGCTCACGCTCCACGATGAGGCGTACGGCAACACTCTGTACACGACCGGCAGAGAGGGCTGGTTTCACCTTTCTCCACAATACAGGAGAGAGCTTGAAGCCCACGATGCGGTCGAGCACACGACGTGCCTGCTGGGCATTCACCAAGTTCATGTCCAGGTGGCGTGGGTGCTCAATAGCGTCTAAGATGGCTGGTTTGGTAATTTCATGGAAGACGATACGGCTTGTCTTCGCTTCATCCAGTCCGAGTACTTCGCAAAGGTGCCAGCTGATGGCTTCTCCCTCGCGGTCCTCATCGGATGCTAACCAAATCTTCTTAGCTTGCTTCGCTGTTGATTTCAATTCTGTGACGAGCTTTTTCTTTTCCTCTGGAATCTCATAACAAGGTTCCATGGTCTTCTCGTCTATACTGAGTTCCTTCTTCTTCAGGTCACGGATATGACCGTAAGAAGACATCACCTTGAAGTCTTTACCTAAAAACTCTTCGATTTTCTTAGCCTTTGCAGGGCTCTCGACGATTACTAAATTTTCTTGCATACGCTTCTACACAATTTCTTTTGGTCTGCAAAAGTAAATAAACTTTTTGCTTATACCTTATTATATAGTGATTTTTTTGGTTTTTTAAATGTTTTGGGGCGTATTTTCATTCTTTCGTCTTGTGTTTTGCAAGAAATTTGGCCACTCCCTGTCTTATTGATTCTAATCCGAACTCTTCGGGATGGAGGTTGCTGAGAGGAATCCAGTATGACTCCTCGGCATCGTCCATCGCCTCCACATGAGAGAGGTCTTTCACCTTTACCACATAGAACATATCAAGGGTATGAACCAGAAAGTCGGAATAGAGATAGAGGTTAGGGATGCTGAACTGATAGTTTGCCCCGATTACCTCCAAACCCGTTTCTTCCTTTACTTCTCTAGCCACGCCTTCTTCACCGGTTTCATCCATATCTACGAATCCGCCTGGCAAGTCGAGGGTGCCTTTGGCTGGCTCGTTTTTTCTGCGAACCACCAGAAGTTCTTCTTTCTCGTTGAGAATGAAGGCTACTGTGGCGCTGCTGGGATTCAGGTAATAGGTGAATCCGCAGTCCTTGCATTTTTTACTCTTGAAGTTGTTGATCTCGAAATGTTGAGACCCGCAAACAGGGCAAAACTTGAATTTGTCTAAAACGTGACTCATAATATATATATTAAAGAGCGGTCGGTCTTTGGATTTCACAAAGATCGACCGCTATGTTATTAATTACCAATTGTCTGTTCGGAATGGGAAGAGAGGCAGACCGCCTGCATTCGCCATATTGCCGAGCTGGAAGTTACGGAAGCAGTAGCGCAGAGCTACCGGCTTCTTGACTTCAGGGCTGGTTACGACGATGCACTCGTTCCATCCGTCGTTGCCTTCCTGCCAGAAATGCTTGGCTGTGGCAGGATGGAACACCTTGTCTTCGCCGGCTACTTCGAAGCCCTTGATGCCTTCAAAGCGGTTATAGGCTCCGTAGGTGTTGTCGAAGTGAACCTTCACAGTGTCGCCAACAATCTTCATCTCCTTAAAAGTCATACTCTCGCAGAAGAGTCCCTTCATACCGTAGGTCTTGCTGAGTGCCTGAAGAGCCAGACGCTCACCTACAGGCTGCTTCTGGCATGGGTGAATCTGCTCTACCTCGTATGGATAAACCAGATCTTCGGTGCAGACGATGCCACTGTTCGGGATGATCTTGGCTGCATTAAACTGCTGCTCGCGAAGTCTTGGACCTGCATCACCATTCACATCGCCATTATGATAAGGTGCAATCTGCACGAAATAGAATGGCAGTTCGCCCTGCTTGAAGTCTCTGCGCCACTGGGCTACGAGGTCGGCAAGACGCTGTGTGTATTGACCTGCCGGGTCGCCCACGTTGGAACAGCCTTGATAGAAGAGGATTCCCTTCACGCTATAGTTGAGGATAGGATGGAAGGTTCCGTTGCCCCAGAGAAGAGGGTAGAGGAAGTCCCACTTGAACTTAGGATTCTTCGTCATCTTGAGAGAGTCGAGGTCTTCTTTCGTGTTCTTTTTCAGATAGTCACGATCGAGCCAGCTTTCTACACGGCTTCCGCCCTTGTTTGCCATCACCAGTCCCACTGGTACGTCGAGCGCCTTGTTGACTACCTGTGCAAAGAAATATCCGGTGGCAGATGCATCGCCCACGGTTTCCGGATTAATCTCCTTCCATTCGCAGTTGGCGTCATCGAGCGGCTTGCTGCTCATCACGCTAGGAATCTTTACGTAGTGTACACCTTTATATTGGTTGGCTTCCAATACAGCCTTGTTGTAGCCTTCTATAGGGCAGTTGCCGAAACCTTTCACCGGCATCTCCATGTTGCTCTGTCCGGCGCAGACCCATACTTCACCAGCCAGTACATTATTGAGGGTAGTCTTTTCGCCATCATCGAAGGTAATGGAGAGTGGAGTGTAGCTAGCCTTTGGAGTCTGTACCTTGACAGCCCACTTGCCATCCTTTCCGGTCTTTGCAGAATATTTCTGCTGCGACCATGAGGTGCTTACCTCTACCAGGGTACCAGGTTTGTCCCAACCCCAGAGATTGGCTTCTGAATCTTGTTGGATAATCATGTTGTCACCCAGGATGTGTGGCAACTTTACTTTAGCGTTTGCTCCTGCTGTTACGAGAGCCAATGCTGCGAAAGCTAAAAGTTTCTTGTTCATTTTTTAGTGCTTAAAATTTATTGTTGCTGTTAATCTATTGTAGCTCGTATTGGATGATAGGAGCCGGAAGTCTGGAGAAAAGTCCAGACTTCCGACTTGTCTGTTGTATGAAAGCTCGTATTAAAGAAGGTTCTTGATGGCTGCATCAATGTCCTTGATCTGTATGTCGCGGGCTCTCAGAGTATTGCTTCTGTCGATGAGGAAGAAGGTAGGGATGCTCTGCACGTTGTAGAGCTGGAGACTTGTTCCCTGAATGCCGTTCTCTTCACGTACGCAGATCCATGGAAGGGCAGCGGTAGATGTTTTCCAGAAGTGTTCATCTGGATCTACGGAAACCTGATAGATTTCCAGTCCGGCAGCATGATATTTGTTGTAAAGCTCACGGAGCATCATAATGCGCTTGGTGCTCTCGTTGCTGGCGAAGATATGGAAATCGAGCAATACCACCTTGCCGGTGAGATCAGAGAGGCGGCGAACCTGTCCCTTGTTGTCCTGCAGGGCAATTTCGATGCATCCGTTCACGCTCACCTTGCTTGCCTCAATCTGCTGCTGTGCACGCTGTCTGTCGATGATGCGGATATCCTTCATACCCTCGATGGCGATGTTGTGCAGGTTCTTGCCACGCTCTGCGCCTGGATAGTAAGTATCCCAGCTTGTAGCTACGGCAGCGAATACTTTCACGTCATCCTTGTTGTTGCGAGGGTTGAAGATGAGTGAGTTGGTGTTGCCCAACTGGATAGTCTGGAAGAGTGCATAGTAAGAGGAAGCCTTCATCGGCTCCTTGAAGATGTAGTTGGTCTTTACATCCTGCTTGTATGCAGCCAGCATGCGAGCCACGATGACATCCATGGAATCTACCCCGATGTTAGGGCTCTTGATGATGCCATTGATGTTGCTCTGCAGAGTCATCTGCTTGAGCGAAAGTTCCTTGATCTTGCTGCAGTTCTCAGAGCCTTCCACCTCGTACTTGTAGCTCATCTGAGGATAAGCTGCCTTCACGTTGACGGTCTCGGTTGAGTCGATACTGAGGTTGATGCTCTGGTTGGCAATGCGGAGACGGTAGAATTCAGGAGTGATGCTGTCCATCGCATTCTCTTCGAAAGCGAAGGAGCCGTCTTCACCCAGTTTCACCGAGTCGATCTTCACCGGACCATTCAGACTGAGGTTCTCCAGGTAGAGCATAGAGTCCTGAGCCTCGGTAATATTACCGTTGATATGAAATTTCTTGTTGTTACAAGAAGTGAGAGCCAGCGCAGCTACCATAATCACTGCCGCTGAATAGATTCTAGATATCTTCATGAATTTTAGTATTTTGCGAAATTATCGACTGCAAAGGTAGTAATAAAATCGGGAATAATGCACCTTAGATAGATAAAATTATTAAAAAAGTAGAAAATAGTTGCCCAAATATTCGTTTATTAATTATTAAAGAGGTATCTTTGCACCGTTTTAGATATTAGATGTTAGACAAAACAATAAGTTTTAATAATTAGATGAACGTAATTACAAAAAGTGTTCAGTTGCCTGATGGAAGAACCATCACA
>USRA01000026.1 GCA_900557035.1 uncultured Prevotella sp.
TAAAGGATAAGAATGTATATGTCAACCTCTTCCTCAGCAACTCTTCTTCTCTGAAGGTAGCCGGCAAGAAGGTTTCCCTGAGCCAGGATACACAGTACCCTTGGAACGGAGATATCGCTATCAAGGTGGATGACAACAAGGCTGGTCAGTTTGGCATGAAGATCCGCATCCCTGGATGGGTGAAGGGTCAGCCTGTACCATCCGATCTCTACTACTACAGCGACGGTAAGCGACTGGGTTATACCATTACCGTTAACGGCAAGAAAATAGAGGGTAAGGTGACAGAGGATGGCTATTATACCATCAACCGCAAGTGGAAGAAGGGCGATGTGGTTTGCGTTCACTTCGATATGGAGGCACGCACCGTACGTGCCAACAACAAGGTAGAGGCAGACCGTGGCTGCATCAGCATCGAGCGTGGTCCTATCGTATATTGCGCAGAGTGGCCAGACAACCAGGGCTTCGACATTATGAGCATCCTGGAGAACCGCGAACCTCAGTTCGCTGAGGGCAAGCTCTCTTACGATGGCTTCATCGACCCAAAATACAAGAATGTACTGACACTCTACAAGGGGCAGAACATGGAGACCTTGACCGAGAATGTGCAGACTCTCGCCTACGACAAGAGCGGCAAGCTGAGTACCAAAGACCAGACCCTGACTCTCATCCCATACTTCGCCTGGGCTCATCGTGGTAACGGCAACATGAAGGTATGGTTGCCACAGGATGTCAAGGCAGCAAAGCCATCAGCTCCTGCAACTCTCGCCGCACAGGCTAAGGTTGAATTCTCTTCTCCAGTGCCAGCCAAGAGCAGCATCACCGACGGACTGGTTCCTGCCGATGAGAGCGACCGTTCTATCCCATACATCCATTGGTGGCCAAAGAAGAACACCACAGAGTGGATTACCTACACCTTCCCTGAGAGCAAGGAGATCAAGACCAGCACCGTATATTGGTACGACGACCAGCCATGGGGCGGTTGCAAGGTGCCAGACAGCTGGAAGCTCTACTATCAGGACGAGGCAGGCAACTGGAAGGAAGTTCCTGGAGCCGATGCTTATCCATGCAAGCGTGGTGTAGCCTGCATCGTGAATTTCGACCCAGTGAAGACCAAGGCTGTAAAGCTCGAACTGAAGCAGCCAGAGACCCATTCCTGTGGTCTTTTCGAGTGGAGCGTAAAGTAAGAAGGCAAAAAGCTAAGAAGCAAGCCTGCCCCCGTTCCAAGCGATTCCATCGCTTGTCCCCCCAAAAACAATGCCGAGCCATCTTTTTCAAGATGCGCCCGGCATTTTTTCTTTCATCTAATATCATTTTTCGAAAATTATCCGTATCTTTGCATTCGGAATTTATAAATATAAAGAAAAATGAAAAAAGCAATATTCTCTTTGCTCCTCATGGCAGCATCTGTCATCGGAGCTAGCGCTCAGGGCAGCGCAACAACAGCCCAGAACCCACAGGATGTGGATGTACTCTATGCCAAGAATCTCCTGGCTGCAGGAACAGAGGCCCCAGCCTTCCCTGCTCTCAAGAAGGGAACATGGACGGTATTGGATTTCTGGGCTACCTGGTGTCCTGATTGCCGTAGAGAGATTCCTACCGTCAAGGAGATGTTCCAAAAGTACGGCACCCGTACCAAGTTCATCGGTGTATCCATGGATACCGACAAGCAGAAGCTCGACAACTACACCCAGGCAAACGGCGTGGAATGGGAGCAGTACAGCGAGTTCAAGAAGTGGAAGGAAACCCAGATTTCCAAGGATTACAAGATTTCCTGGCTTCCTACCATGTATCTCATCAACCCGGAGGGCAAGGTAGTATATACCACCGTACTCGCTGAGCGTATGGCAAAGAAACTGGCAGAAATCTTCCCAGAGAAGTAAGAAAGAAAAATGGCAACCGAATTATTTCCGGTTGCCATTTTTTTTGAGATGACATAGCAAAACGCTATTTCTTCCTCAAACTTTCGCGGTATTTCAATGGCGACATGTGGAGATGCTCTCTCACATACTTGCCAAAGAAAGATGTGTTGGAGAAACCAAGAATGCCTGAAATCTCCTTGATGGTCTTCGAGGTGGAACGGAGGAGATAAGTGATGTCGGCAAGCGTATATTCCGTAATCCACTCTATCGCCGTCTTGCCCGAATGGCGCTTGCAGATGATGGAGAGATACTTCGGAGTGATGCAGAGCTTGCGGGCGAAATTCTCCACCGGCTGATGCTTCACCTCCGCCTGCTGCAACAACTCCAGAAACTGATCGAAAAGTTCGCTAGAACTGGAATTCAGCTCCTCCTTCGGCATATCCTCCAACAGCATGTTGCTCACCGCCAAGAGCGCACTCTTCAAGAGCGTCTCCACAATCTCCCGGCGATAAGGCTTCCACGAAGTGCGCTCGCAGAACGATGGATCCAGGCATAGACGCACCAGATCGGTGAACTTGGCATAGAATACCATATCTACCTCGTTCATCTTCAGCACAGACACCTTGCTCACATACATCGCCCGATTCCATACCGAAATATGAGAACGAAGGATATTCAGCATGCCGTGATTGCTCACACACATCGCCGTGCACGCAAAATCGCCCGACACTTCCACGATGTCGAGTGTAGAGTTGGGAGGACAGATAAAGATATCGCCCTTCTCTACCAAGAGGATATTGCCATTATACTCTACTTTCAGACTGCCACGCAAGCAGGATGCAATCATGTTCATCTGCAATCTTACGGGGTCTGGATTCTGCAACACCTTGACATTGTCTATGATCAGGATGTCTTCGTCGAGATAACTGGCAGAAATCTCTGCGCTCTGTGCAAATTCGCCTTCCTCTACGCGCTGTTTAAAATCCTTCAGTTCCTGTTTTGCCATAATTCTTATTTTATATCCACTCCGGAAACCATGGTTTCTAGAATGCCTCACGATACTTATTCTCGTCCTTATCCTCGAGCATAGAGAGATAGCTCTGATAGCGGCTGGCAGCAATATAATGCTCCTCCACAGCCTTGATGACGGCACAGCCCGGTTCGTGGGTATGGGTGCAGTCGGAGAACTTACAGTTCTGCGAAAACTTGAAAATTTCCTTGAAATAGCTGGTGAGTTCCTCCTTCTCGATATCAAAGGTACCGAAGCCCTTGATGCCCGGAGTATCAATGAGATAGCCCCCTTCCGGCAGTTCCAGCATCTCGCTGAAGGTGGTGGTATGCATACCGCTGTTATGCGCCTCGCTGATTTCGGCGGTGCGCTGTCCGGCATCCGGAATGAGCTGGTTGATGAGGGTTGACTTGCCTACGCCACTGTTGCCGCTGAGCAGCGACTTCTTGTCCCGGATGAGCGGACGCAATTCATCAACGCCCTCACCGGTAGCAGCCGAAATCTCTACACACTGATAACCAATGGTCTCATAGAGGGTGCGCATCATTTTCTCGTAGCGCAGCTCTTCTTCGGTAAGAAGGTCGCACTTGTTGAACACGATGATGACGGGCACTCTGTATGCCTCGGCTCCAGCCAGGAATCGGTCGATGAAGGTGGTGGAAGTCTCTGGGTAATTCACGGTAACCACAAGCAGCGCCTGATCGAGATTAGCCGCAAGGATGTGACTCTGCTTGCTGAGGTTGGGTGATTTACGGATGATATAATTCTGGCGGTCTTCGATGGAAGAGATGAACGCCGTGCCCTCCTGGTTGGTGATGAGCTGCACATAGTCGCCCACCGCCACAGGATTGGTGCTGCGGATGCCCTTCAATCGGAAATTGCCCTTGATTTTGCTTTCAATCAGCTGGCCATCGTCAGTCTTGACGGTGTACCAGCTGCCTGTATTCTTAATAACGAGTCCTCTCATTATCACATATTAATAATGTAAGTCTGAAAAACATGACGTCTTTCTAGACTGTCATGATTTCCTTTTCCTTCTCGTCCATCAAACTTTCGAGCTGCTTGATGTACTTGTCGTGAAGCTTCTGCAAATCGTTCTCTGCATCCTTCTCCAAGTCCTCAGAAAGACCATCCTTGATAGCCTTCTTCAGCTTCTCCTTGATTTCCTGACGCACGTTGCGAACCTCAATCTTGGCACGCTCAGCAATCTTGTTACACTGCTTAACCAGCTCCTTACGGCGCTCACCAGTAGGCTGAGGGATACCGAGACGTACAATCTCACCATTGTTCTCCGGTGTGATACCCACGCCACTGTCCATGATAGCCTTCTCGATGTCCTTGATAGCCTTCTTGTCCCAAGGGCGGATGGCGATGGTGCGGGCATCAGGAGTGGTTACGGTAGCTACCTGGTTCAATGGAACCATGCTGCCATAGCTGTTAACACGCACGCCGTCGAGGATAGCCACGTTAGCACGACCTGCACGAACATGAGAGAGCTCTTCAGCGAGATACATTGCTGCCATCTCCATACGCTCTGCTGCTGAATTCAAAGTTTCTTTTACGTCGATCATAGTCTGTATATTTTTTTGTTTATTATTTTATTAATTCCAATCGTTTCAGTTCTTCGCCCACATAGTTGGTGAGTTCCACAAACTGCTGGATGCTGAGCTGCTCAGGGCGCTTGGTCATGATGTCGGTGGTGTAGAAATCCTCACGTGGGGTTACACCCGGGAACATCTGCTTGAGGCTTACACGGAGCATCTTGCGGCGCTGGTTGAACACAGTCTTCACCAGTCGCTTGAAGAGTTTCTCATCACATCCCAGATCGGTCACCTCGTTACGGGTCATACGGATGACGGCACTCTTCACCTTTGGCGGTGGATTGAACACGCCCTCATCTACGGTGAAGAGATACTCCACATCATACCATGCCTGGATGAGTACGCTGAGGATGCCATACGCCTTGTTGCCCGGCTCGGAAGCCATACGCAAAGCCACCTCTCGCTGGATCATACCCGTGCAGCAAGGAATGAGATCCTTGTAGTCGAGCATCTTGAAGAAAATCTGCGAAGAGATATCGTATGGATAGTTGCCCGTGAGCACGAACTGCTTTCCATCGAATATCTGGTTGAGATCCATCCTCAGGAAATCCTCTCCGATAATGTTATCCTTCAGTGTCGGGAAATTCTCGTGGAGATATGCTACCGACTCAGAATCGATTTCCACCGCCTTTACCGGACGAGGCTTCTCTACGAGATATTGGGTAAGAACGCCCATACCCGGTCCGATTTCAAGAACAGGTATATCAGGGCAGGCATCCACCGTGTCGGCGATGCGCTTGGCTATGTTGAGGTCAGTAAGGAAGTGCTGACCTAGATTTTTCTTTGGCTTTACAGCTTTCATACGTTCTATACGATATTGATATATTTATTTTGCAAAAATACGATTATTTTTCGAGAAATCACCCCTTGAATGCTTTTTTTTTCATCTTTTATATAAAAAAGAGGAAATAAAAAGGAGCCTAACCGTTTATTTATGCTAAAAATATGCGAAAGTAGTGCCATATAAGCGATAAAAGTGTTACCTTTGCAGCTATGATGGAAAAGAAAAAGATAGCAAACAATATTTGGCAGGTGGCACTCTCCTTGTTTCTAGGCGGTGCCATCCTCTATTGGATGTATCGCGGATTCGACTTCAAGCAGGTGGAGGAGGTACTACTCCACA
Source organism: uncultured Prevotella sp. (assembly GCA_900557035.1). Classification (GTDB taxonomy): domain Bacteria; phylum Bacteroidota; class Bacteroidia; order Bacteroidales; family Bacteroidaceae; genus Prevotella. The sequence continues at coordinate 5,593 of USRA01000026.1, forward strand.
AGATGAGCTGGACCTGGATGCTGCTGTCGTTCCCCTTCGGCATCTCGGCGCAGCTTTTCAGAGGATGGAGATGGAAGCAGGCGCTGGAACCCATCGGCGAGAAGGCGCGCAGCAGCGTAAGCATCAACTCCATATTCCTCTCGTATGCCCTGAGCCTCGTCATCCCCCGCTCGGGTGAATTTGCAAGATGTGCCGTACTGAAGAGATGGGACGGCGTTTCGTTTCCGAAAGCACTGGGCACCGTGGTGACTGAGAGAGCCATCGACTCGCTGCTCGTATTACTCATCGCAGGACTGGTGTTCCTGATGCAGATTCCCGTCTTCCTGAACTTCTTCGACAAGACGGGCACGAGCATGGACAGCATCCTGGGCAACTTTACAGCCACCGGATACCTGGTTACCGCCATCTGCGGCATCGCCGTACTCTTCCTGGCTCACATGCTGCTCAAGAAATTGGCTATATATAATAAGGTGAAAGCTACGCTGAGCGGACTCTGGCAGGGAGTAATCTCGCTGAAGGGCGTGAGAAACGTGCCGCTCTACATCGCCTTCACTCTGGGCATCTGGCTGAGCTACTTCCTGCACTATTATCTCACCTTCCAGTGCTTCGAATCTACGAGCCATCTCAATCTGATGTGCGGACTGGTGACCTTCATCGTAGGAAGCATAGCGGTAATCGTACCTACGCCCAACGGAGCGGGTCCATGGCATTTCGCCGTGAAGACGATGCTCATCCTCTATGGCATCCAGCAGAACGACGCCCTCTACTTCGTGCTCATCGTTCACTCCGTGCAGACCCTGCTCGTCATCCTGCTGGGCATCTACGGATGGATAGCACTAGCGTTTACGAAGAAGCATAACATTCAAAAACAAAAAGAACATTAACATTTTAAATAAAGATATTATGGCTGACATTAAGAATCTTAGTCCAGTGGAAATCTGGCGTAATTTCGACAAGTTGACACAAGTTCCACGTCCATCAGGACATTTGGAGAAAATTCAGGCTTATTTGCTCGACTGGGCAAAAGAAGCCGGCGTAGAGGCTTTCCAGGATGCTGCCGGAAACATCGTGATGCGCAAACCTGCTACTCCTGGTATGGAGAACCGCAAGGGCGTCATCCTCCAGGCTCACATGGACATGGTTCCTCAGAAGGCACCTGAGAGCAACCACGACTTCGAGAACGACCCTATCGAGACCATCATCGACGGTGACTGGGTGCGTGCCAACAAGACCACTCTGGGTAGCGACGACGGTCTGGGTGTAGCTACCATCATGGCTGTGATGGAGGCTAAGGACCTGCAGCACGGACCAGTAGAGGGTCTGATCACTGCAGATGAGGAGACAGGTATGTTTGGTGCCAACGGTCTTCCTGAGGGCGAGTTGAACGGTGACATTCTCCTGAACCTCGATACAGAGGTATGGGGCGAGTTCGTAATCGGCAGCGCCGGCGGAATCGACATTACAGCAACACTCGACTATAAGGAGGTAGAGACAGACAAGGAAGATGCAGCCGTGAAGGTTACCCTGAAGGGATTGAAGGGCGGCCACTCCGGCATCGAGATCAATGAAGGCAGAGCCAATGCCAACAAGTGCATGGTTCGCTTCGTACGCGAGGCCATCTCTGAGCTTGACGCACGTCTGGCTTCATGGCAGGGCGGCAACATGCGCAATGCCATCCCATTCCAGGCACAGGTAGTACTCACCCTGCCAAAGGAGAACGTAGAGGCACTGAACGACATGGTAGCCGACTGGAAGGACGAGATCTGCGATGAGTTCAACGGCATCGAAAACATCGAGAACATTGAATTCTTCACCGAGAACGTAGAGACTCCAGCTACAGAGGTTCCTGCAGAGATTCAGGACAACCTGGTAGATGCCATCTATGCCTGCCACGACGGCGTATTGCGTATGGCTCCATCTATGCCAGGCATCGTAGAGACATCTTCTAACCTCGCCATCATCGAGATTGGCGGCGGCAAGGCAGCCATCAAAATCCTGGCTCGTTCCAGCCACGAGTACTACAAGATGTATCTCGCTACCATGATGGAGAGCTGCTTCAACATGGCTGGCATGAAGGTAGAGTTCAGCGGTGCATACGGAGGCTGGAACCCTAACCCTAAGAGCGACATCCTGGAGCATGTACTGAAGGTTTACAAGGAGCAGAACGGCAAGGACGGCGTAGTACAGGCTGTTCACGCAGGTTTGGAGTGCTCTATCATCCTGGGCAAGTATCCTCACCTCGATGTAGTATCATTTGGCCCTACATTGCTCAGCCCTCACACAGCCAATGAGCGTTGCCAGATTAGCTGCGTAGCTCCTTTCTGGAACCTGATGAAGCAGCTCCTGGCTGAGATTCCTGTTAAATAAGAAATAAGAAATTACAAAATGATGAAAAAAGAAAGCCGAGAAAGAAAATTCTCGGCTTTTTTGTTCCTTTTCTCAATTAAAATCATTACCTTTGCAGGCGATTTGGCAAGAACTGTAAAACTGCGAAGAACAGAATACAGAAAAGCTTGCAGATGTTTCATTAAATAACAACCAAAATGGACGATTATCACGCGGAGAACAATAACGAATTGTAAGGCGTGGAGATTCAGCAACCGTAAGCCCACAAGAAGGGCACAACCCTATGCTCATCTCCATACCCAAACCTTTTATTATTTGGAGATTAGCAAACAATGAAGACTTTCTGGAATATCGATAAGAATCTGACTGCACTCAATGAGTGGCAGCCAAACTGTTGGGTACAGGTAACATGTCCAACCGATGAAGACCAGCGACTGCTGGAAGAAGAATTCAAGATCCCTGATTATTTCCTTTCGGATATCAGCGATACCGATGAGCGTGCCCGCTACGAATACGACGACGGTTGGATGCTCATCATCCTCCGTATCCCTTACGTCAAGGAAATACGCAGCCGCACCCCATATACCACAGTGCCGCTAGGCATCATCCACAAGCGCGACGTAACCATTACCGTATGCTTCTACGAAACCAATATGATGATAGACTTCGTAAGCTATCAGCAGAAACGCGGCGAAGGATTCACCGACTATGTGGATATGATATTCCGACTCTTCCTCTCTTCTGCCGTATGGTATCTGAAACGACTCAAACAGATCAATTCGCTCATCGAGAAGGCAAAGAGAAATCTTGACCACGGCGTGAACAACGAGAGCCTGATAGGCCTGAGCCGCCTGCAGGACTCCCTCACCTACTTCACCACCTCTATCCGAGGCAACGAAACCCTGCTCTCTAAACTGAAGTTCAAGCTGCAGGTGGATGAGCTGGATGCAGACCTGATCGAGGACGTAAACATCGAGATGACGCAGGCTAGGGAAACCACCAGTATCTACTCCGACATTCTGGAATCTACGATGGATACCTACTCGAGCATCATCAACAACAATATGAACACCACGATGCGTACCCTCACCAGTATCAGTATCGTCATGATGTTGCCAACGCTGATTTCATCCTTGTTCGGTATGAACCTGATCAACGGCATGGAAGAGAGTCCTTACGGATTCGCCTTCGCCCTGATACTCTCGTTCATCGTCTCAGGCTTAAGCTGGGGCTTCCTGAGATACAAGCGACTGTTATAAATATTGGAACAATTATAGCTGGAAAATGCAGCCCTAAGGGCTTCTATTGTTATAAAAGTATAAAAAATCGAATATCTTGACTAGATATTCGATTTTTTTGTTTAAGTTTGCAGAATTAATATAATAAATATTTTTGTGGGTCGAATCGTCTGAGACGACTACCGGCCAAAGAAACTCGAATCATAAACTAAACAAAGTGACATGATGGACTCTCAAGAAAACGCTCTGTTGCAGCAGAGCACCCTGGATCCTGCCAAGAAGGCATACGCCACCAAGCAGGAAGTACTCGAAAGAGTAAAAGAAATTGCTCATAGCGCAGAAGTTCCTAACAAAGAGGAGCTTGATATGCTGAAGACAATTTTCTACAAGATTCATCTCGCAGAAAGAGATGCGCAGACAAAAGAGTATCTCGCAGCAGGTGGTGACCCTGAAAAGTATGTTCTCTTACCAGATGATACAGAAGAAGCCTTCAAGGCCGAAATGCAGATTATCAAGGAAAAGAGAGCCAAGATCTTCCTTCAGCAGGAAGAGGAAAAGCAGGAAAACCTTGCGAAGAAACTCGAGATTATCGAAAAGATCAAAGCAATGACCACTTCGCCAGAAGAGGCCAACAAATCATATCAGGAATTCAAGACCCTGCAGCAGGAATGGAAGGAAATCAAGGCTATCCCTGCTGACAAGGCAAACGAGGTATGGAAGAACTACCAGCTCTACGTGGAGCAGTTCTACGACCTTCTGAAACTCAACAACGAGGCTCGCGAATACGACTTCAAGAAGAATCTTGAGGCAAAGACTAAGCTCTGCGAGGCTGCCGAGAAGCTCGCAGAGGAGCCAGATGTAATCTCTGCTTTCCACCAGTTGCAAGACCTGCACCAGGAATACCGCGAAATCGGTCCTGTAGCAAAGGAACTGCGCGAGGAAATCTGGACCCGCTTCAAGAACGCAAGTACCGTAATCAACAAGAAGCACCAGCAGCACTTCGAGGATCTGCGTGCCAAGGAGGAGGAGAATCTTGCTAACAAGACTTCCCTCTGCGAAAAGATTGAGGCTATCAATCTGAAGGAGAAGAAGCAGGCTTCCGATTGGGAGGATGCTACCAAGGCTATCATCGAGATTCAGGGTGAATGGAAGAAGATAGGCTTTGCTCCTCAGAAGATGAACGTGAAAATCTTTGAGCGCTTCCGTATCGCTAACGACGAATTCTTCAGCAAGAAGGCTGAATTCTTCAAGAATATCAAGAGCCAGTATGCAGAGAATCTCGAGAAGAAACAGAAGCTCGTGGAGAAGGCTAAGCAGTTGGCAGATAGCACCGAGTGGAAGAAGACCGGCGACAAGCTGATTCAGATGCAGAGAGAATGGAAAAACATAGGCTACGTGCCTCGCAAGCAGGGCGACCAGCTCTGGAAGGAATTCCTCGGCGCATGCAATAAGTTCTTCGACGCACGCAACAAGCTGAATGCCGGTGCACGCAGCGAGGAGCATGCCAACCTGGACAAGAAACGTGAGATTATCGCCAAGCTCAACGAGTTGGTTGAGAACGCCGGCGAGCACTTCCAGAAGAATATGCAGGACCTCATCGCAGAGTACAACGCTGTAGGTCACGTACCATTCAAGGAGAAGGACAAGGTTTACCAGGAGTATCACGAGGTGATGGACAAGCTCTACAAGACCTTGCGTTCCAACAATGCCAAGCGCCATATCCACAACTTCAAGAACAGCCTCAAGAATGTTGCCGAGAAAGGTGTCAACGCATTAGACAACGAGCGTGGCAGACTGTTGCGTCGCTACGACCAGCTGCGCGCTGAGATTACTACCTACGAGAACAACCTCGGCTTCCTCAATGCTGCCAGCAAGAAGGGTAATAGCCTGGTAGAGGAAATGAACCGCAAGGTAGAAAAGCTCAAAGAAGACTTGAAACTCGTAAAGGAGAAAATCAAGGCTATTGATGCAGAGAACAAGTAAAAGATTTTATTGAAATCAAATAAGAGGGTGTGCCATAAGTCCATGACACACCCTCTTTTCTTTTGAAGAACAGAATAGAATACGAAGTTCTCCCCAATCCCCAAAAGGTAAATATACGAAAAAAGCATCTTTCGAAATGAAAGATGCTCTCTAGTTGGGATACCCGGACTCGAACCAGGAATGACAGGACCAGAATCTGTAGTGTTACCATTACACCATATCCCAATTTTACGTTTAAGAAGAATGCCTGAATGATGAAGTTGGGATACCCGGACTCGAACCAGGAATGACAGGACCAGAATCTGTAGTGTTACCATTACACCATATCCCAATATCACTGCAATCTCAAGCATATTGTTTCTCAATTGCGGGTGCAAAGGTACAACTTTTTTTTGAATCACCAAAATTTTTCAGCACTTTTTTCTAAAAAATCTCAATTTTTTCTGTTTTCTATGGCTTTTTCGGGTATTTAGCGTATCTTTGTACCATAATTACATATAATAAGGTAGTAAATAAAGAAAATAAAAAAATAAAGAAAGATTAAATGAACACAGTTAAACAACTCGTAGAGACTATTAAGGAAGGAATACAGGAGAAAAAAGGTCAAGACATCGTTATCGCCGACCTCAGTGAAATGGATGGCACCATCGCCAAATATTTCATCATCTGCCAGGGTGGATCACCTACACAGGTAGAAGCCATCGCAGAATCTGTGGGCGACATGTGCCGCAAGAACCTTGGCGAGAAGCCGGTGAATGTGGCAGGTCTGGGCAACGACCAGTGGGTGGCAATGGACTTTGTGGATGTTCTCGTTCACATCTTCCTGCCTGAGGTACGCGCCTATTACGACCTGGAACATCTCTGGGCAGACGCCAAGCTTACCCATATTCCGAATCTCGACTAATTCCCAAGAATGCCGAACATGACAGCAGACTCTACAGAGGCATCAAGAGCGGCATTTAAGGAAGATGATGCACTAAACCAGCGCATCAAAAGAGAAAAAAGAGCATACACAAAATAGAAATAAACAATAACAATGGAACAAAGCAACAACTTCAATAATCCTGGCGGAGGAAAAGGTCCGAAGATGCCTAGGTTTAACATGAATTGGCTCTACACCATTATCCTCATCGCCCTCATCGCTTTATTTTTCAGTGGCGGTGGTGATGCCTTGGGCGGAAGCGCAGCCAAGGAAGCCACCTATACCGAATTCAAGCAATATGTGGACAAGGGATACGTGCTGAGCGTAGTAGCCAACAAGACGGAAAGTACTCTCAAGATATATATCAACCCAAAATATACGAGAGATGTCTATAAGATGAGTGCCCAGAGCGTAGGACCGAATCCTTACGTCAAGGTACAGTTCGGATCAATCGACGAGGTAGATCGCTACGCCAACGAAATGGTGAAGGAGAAAAAGATCCGTTCCTTCAGTTACGACAACCAGAAGAGCAATGACTTTTGGAATCTCGTAATGAGCGTTGCCCCTCTCCTCCTTTTCTTCCTCTTCATCTACTGGATGTCGGGCAGAATGGGAAGCGGCATGAGCAACATGGGCGGCGGCATCTTCAATGTAGGCAAGAGCAAGGCGAAGATGTATGAGAAGGGAAATGCCATCGGCATTACCTTCAAGGACGTTGCCGGACAGGAAGGTGCCAAGCAGGAAGTGCAGGAAATCGTGGATTTCCTGAAGAATCCGAAGAAATACACCGACCTGGGTGGCAAGATTCCTAAGGGCGCCCTGCTCGTAGGTCCTCCGGGAACCGGTAAGACCCTTCTGGCAAAAGCGGTGGCTGGAGAAGCTGGCGTACCATTCTTCTCGATGAGCGGTTCCGATTTCGTGGAAATGTTTGTCGGTGTAGGTGCATCGCGTGTTCGCGACCTCTTCCGCCAGGCAAAGGAGAAATCTCCAAGTATCATCTTCATCGACGAAATCGATGCTGTGGGTCGTGCCCGCAGCAAAAACCCAGCAATGGGCGGAAACGATGAGCGAGAGAACACTCTCAACGCCCTGCTTACAGAGATGGACGGTTTCGGCACCAATAGTGGTGTCATCATTCTGGCTGCTACCAACCGTGTAGATATGCTCGACAGCGCCCTGCTCCGTGCCGGCCGTTTCGACCGAGAAATCCACGTAGATCTTCCTGGTTTGAACGAGCGTAAGGCTATCTTCCTGGTTCATCTCAAGCCTATCAAGATAGATGATACTGTGGACGTGGATCTCCTGGCTCGTCAGACTCCGGGCTTCTCGGGTGCTGATATTGCAAATGTATGTAACGAGGCTGCCCTCATTGCTGCCCGCCACGACAAGAAGGCGGTATGCAAGCAGGATTTCCTCGATGCCGTAGATAGAATTGTAGGCGGATTGGAGAAGAAGACCAAGGTGATGACTGCCGACGAGAAGCGCAGCATCGCACTCCATGAGGCAGGTCACGCAACCATCTCCTGGTTCTGCCAGTATGCCAATCCGCTCATTAAGGTTACCATCGTGCCTCGTGGTCAGGCACTCGGAGCAGCCTGGTATCTCCCAGAGGAGCGACAGATTACTACCAAGGAGCAGATGCTCGACGAGATGTGCTCGCTGATGGGTGGACGTGCTGCCGAGGAACTCTTCACCGGTCATATTTCTTCCGGTGCGATGAACGACCTGGAGCGCGCAACCAAGAGTGCATATGGAATGGTGGCTTATCTGGGCATGAGCAAGACATTGCCAAATATCTGCTATTACAACCAGAACGAGTATTCGTTCCAGCGTCCATATTCAGAGACTACAGCCCGCGAGATAGACAAGGAGGTTCTGCAGATGGTGAACGAGCAATACACCCGTGCCAAAAACATCCTGATGGAGCACAAGGAGGGTCACAACGCCCTTGCCGAGCTGCTGATTCAAAAAGAGGTGATTATGGCAGAAGACGTGGAGCACATCTTCGGAAAGCGTCCTTGGCTGAGCCGTTCTCAGGAAATCATGGAGGACGAACAGCCTAAGATTGATGATGCCGTAAAGGATATGCCTGAGGTTCAGGCAGCCATCAAGGAGCATGAAGAGGCAAAGAAAGCTTCAAAGGAGGAGGCTGAAGAGAATACTTCAGAGAAAGCTCCCGCAAAGGTTTCTGAGGATGCAGAAGAGAAGGTTTCCGAGAAAACTTCAAATGATGCTCTCAAGAAAACTTCAGAAAAGACTTCTGAAAACGAGAACAATAACGAATAAAAAGCAAGACTATGACTGAGAAACAAAAAAATCTAGTAATTAGATCCATCACAGGCGTACTCTTCGTCGTGTGTATGGTATCTTGCTTCCTGAATCCTAGGGCGATGGTATTCCTGTTCGCTCTGATTACAGGCCTAAGCATCTGGGAGTACTGCGGACTGGTGAACCAAAAGGACGATGTAACTGTCAACCGATTCATCACCACCGTGGCAGGAGTATATTTCTTCCTTGCCGTAGCAGGCTTCCGTACAGGTATCGTGGGCAACTTCGTGGTATTCGTACCTTACTTGCTCACCATTATCTACCTCTTCATAGGAGGGCTCTATACAGCCAACAAGAATGCCATCAACGACTGGGCCTACACCATGCTTTCGCAGATGTATATTGCCCTGCCATTCTCGATGATCAACGTGTTGGCTTTTGAGACTTCGGCATTCGACGGTCAGATACATTATGATATGCTTTTGCCTCTGAGCGTATTCATCTTCCTCTGGACCAATGATACTGGTGCTTATTGCAGCGGTTCGCTTTTCGGCAAGCACAAGTTGTTTCCTCGCATCAGTCCGGCAAAGAGTTGGGAAGGCAGCATCGGTGGTGGCATCTTCGTGATTATCGCAGCCATCATCATCGGCTATATTGCCAACGACGGTGAGGCCCACCGCCTCAGCATTCTCGGATGGGTAGGTTTAGGAGTAGTTATAGCGGTTTTCGGAACCTGGGGCGATTTGGTAGAGAGTCTCTTCAAGCGCACCCTGGGAGTAAAGGATAGCGGTAATATCCTGCCAGGCCATGGCGGAATGCTCGACCGCTTCGATTCATCACTCATAGCGATTCCAGCTGCCGTGATTTATCTCTATACCCTCCAGCTTTTCGGATAGACTCCGTTCTGAAAAAGTACAATAAGAAAAAAATCCAAGCCAGATTCATTCTAGCTTGGATTTTTTAATTTATAACGGCTGCTACTTTTATATCAGCTATTTCAATTCATCCTGCTGCGACTCATTAAGCAGTTTTTCTGCCCTTCTGGCTCTTTCGGCTTCTTCATCAGCCAGTCTTCTAGCCTCTTCCGCCTTTCTTCTTGCAGCCTCAGCCTGTTGTTCAGCCTTCTTTTTAGCTGCTTCGGCTTCTGCCAGAGCTTTTAATCGGGCACGCTCGGCGGCTTCGGCAGCAGCCTTGGCTTCTGCTTCAGCTCTCTCCTTGGCAAGTCTAACCAGCATGTCACGACGCTTGATCAAGAGATCGAACATGATGGCAGCAGCCTCATCAGGAGCAACCTGATTGCCTAAACGCTCTCTTACCTCACGATATTCTGAAAGCATACGCTCCCTACCCTCCTTACCTGACAAAATCTGATAAAGCTGGTCGGCGATGGCATCCACCTGAAAACGGTCGGCAAACATCTCCTGCACCACTTCCTTGTCGGCAATCAGATTCACCAACGAAATATACTTGCACGACATCACATGCTTAAACGCAAGGCGAACCAAACGCGGCAATGGAGTTTCATAGCAAACCACCTGCGGAACTTCGAACAGCGCCGTCTCCAAAGTAGCTGTACCACTCGTTACCAAAGCCGCCGTACTGTGACTCAGGAGCGGATAGGTCTTATTGCGCACCATCTTAACAGGCGTACCCTTCAGGAACTTCTCATAATAAGAATCCTCGATAGAAGGAGCTCCGGCAAGCACCAGCTGATAATCCTCGAATCGCTCTGCCACCTCAATCATGGCAGGCAGATTATCTTTAATTTCCTGCAAACGGCTTCCAGCAAGCAAAGCAATAATCGGGCGATGCTTGTCCAGATTATTCTCTTCACAAAACTCCACGAAATTCTGATGATATTCGGACCTAAACTCATTCACCTCTTCTGCCGTAGGATTACCCACATAATGGATAGGGTAACGGTGCTTCTTCTCGAAGAAAGGTACCTCAAAAGGCAGGATGGAGAAGAGTTCGGCGATATCACGCTTGATACTACGGATTCGCCATTCCTTCCACGCCCAGATTTTAGGAGAGATATAATAGTATGCCGGAATATTAGTCTTCTTTTTCAAGAACTTAGCGATATTCAGGTTAAATCCCGGATAATCTACAAGAATCACCACATCCGGTTTCCATTGCACAATATCTTCCTTGCATCTCTTCATATTGGAAAAGATGGTACCCAAATGCATCAACACAGGAACAAAGCCCATATAGGCAAGCTCCTTGTAATGCTTAACGCGAGTGCCTCCCTCGGCAGCCATCAAGTCGCCTCCGAAGAACCTAAATTCCGCAAACTCGTCAATATTTTTTAGAGAGCGCATCAATCTGCTGGCATGCAAATCACCACTCGCCTCTCCTACAATCAAATAATACTTCATAATTCAAAGTTCTTGATCCAATCATAATCCGTGATATCAATCTTGGTCGGCGTGATGGCAATATAGCCATGATTTACCGCCCACTGGTCTGTATCCGTAGCCTCTGGCTCATCATTGCGGTAGTCGCCCACCATCCAATAATAGTCATAGCCATGCGGATGCGTGCGGTGCTCCACCTCGTTGATCCACGAGCCATGTGCCATTCTGCAGGCCTTGAATCCCTTGAACGGAGGCTGTGCCGGGAAGTTGACATTCAGGCAGGTATATTTCGGCAAGCCCTTCTCCAGAACCATCTTCACCACCCGGGTTACACCATCTCGCAAAGGCGAGAGATCGGCATTCTCATCATAGTTGCAACTGCTGAAGGCAATGCTAGGAATGTGCTGCATACATCCCTCCTTGGCTACGCCCATCGTACCCGAATAGTGATTGTTCACACTGGAATTATCACCATGGTTGATGCCGCCGATTACGAGATCAGGGCGACGGTCCTTGTAAAACTGGTCGAGCGCCAGCTTGACACAGTCCACCGGCGTACCACTACACGACCAAACCTCCACATCTTCGCCCATATTATGACGGCGCTTCAGTCGCAGCGGAGTTATAGCCGAGAAGGCACAGGCGAATCCGGAGCGGGCACTTTCGGGAGCCACAACGAGTACGTCGCACCAGTCTTTCAGAAAGCGAACGAGGGTCTTGATACCATTGGCATGATAGCCATCATCATTTGAAATTAACACTAAAGGTCTCTTATTTTCCATAAAAATATCTTTCTTTTTGGTGCAAAAGTACGAAAAAACCTTTAAAGAAACATATTTCTCGCATATTTTTTGTATCTTTGCCGAAAATTTCTGTGCGCAAAAGCCATTTTAGACTCTCAGGCGCACACATCAGGTTATTATATAGACTTAAAAAATGGGAAAAATCATTGCATTAGCTAATCAGAAAGGTGGCGTCGGAAAGACAACAACCACCATCAACCTGGCTGCATCGCTTGCTACCCTGGAGAAAACGGTACTCGTCATCGATGCCGACCCTCAGGCAAACGCATCCAGCGGTCTGGGTGTGGACATCAGCAAGGTAGATTGTTCGCTCTATGAGTGCATCATCAACCATGCAGATGTGCGTGATGCCATCTACACTACCGACATCGACGGACTCGACATCGTGCCGAGCCACATCGATCTTGTAGGAGCTGAGATAGAAATGCTCAACCTTAAGAATCGCGAGAAAGTAATCAAGAACCTGCTCGAACCCATCCGCGAAGAATACGATTATATTCTCATCGACTGTTCCCCATCGCTGGGTTTGATAACAGTGAACTCGCTTACCGCAGCCGACAGCGTGATCATCCCAGTACAGTGTGAATACTTTGCACTGGAAGGAATCAGCAAGCTGCTCAACACCATCAAGATCATCAAGAGCAAGCTGAATCCGAAGCTCGAAATAGAAGGTTTCCTGCTGACGATGTACGACAGCCGTCTCCGACTCGCCAACCAGATTTACGACGAGGTGAAGCGCCACTTCCAGGAATTGGTATTCAAGACTGTCATCCAGCGCAACGTGAAATTGAGCGAGAGTCCGAGCCACGGTCTCCCAGTCATTCTCTACGATGCAGAATCAAATGGTGCCAAGAACCACCTGGCACTGGCAAAGGAAATTATCAACAAGAATAGATAAGATTTGGAAATTGAACCCATCAGGAAAGTTCAATGTTCAAAATTCAAAGTTCAAAGTAAAAATGGCAGTACATAAGAAATTCAATAACGGCATAAGAAACAACGCCCTGGGGCGCGGACTCGACGCCCTCATCTCGACAGAGGGAGTACGTACGCAGGGCAGCAGCACCATCAACGAGATACCTCTCGATCAGATCGAGGCAAACCCGAACCAGCCACGACGGGAGTTTGACGAAGAGGCGCTGCGCGAACTCGCCGATAGCATCAGTGCCATCGGCATCATCCAGCCTATCACCCTGCGCCAGATTTCGGAAAACCGATTCCAGATTATTGCGGGAGAAAGACGATGGAGAGCTTCACAACTAGCTGGACTCATGGCAATACCTGCCTATATCCGCACCATCAGCGATGAAAACGTGATGGAGATGGCGCTCGTGGAGAATATCCAGCGCCAGGACCTCAACGCCATAGAGATTGCACTAGCATACGAACATCTTCTGGAAAACGAGGGAATGACTCAGGAAAAAATTTCCGAGCGAGTGGGCAAAAGCCGTGCTGCCATTGCCAACTATCTCCGACTCCTGAAGCTGCCGGCACAGGTACAGATGGCACTCCAGAAGAAGGAAATCGATATGGGACACTGCAGAGCGCTCCTCGCACTCGACAGTCCGTCGCTTCAGATCAAGCTCTTCAAGGAAATCCAGAAGAACGGTTACTCCGTGAGAAAGGTGGAAGAGATGGTACAGCGACTGAAAAGCGGTGAAGACGTGGAAAGCGGCAAGAAAACCATCGCTGCCAAAACACAGATACCCGAGGAATTCACCATGCTCAGAGAAAAGCTCTCCAAATTCCTCAATACCAAAGTGCAATTCACCTGCTCTGCAAAGGGCAAGGGAAAAATCAGCATCCCATTCAGCAATGAAGAGGAACTGGAGCACATCATGAACGTTTTCGATAAACTGAAACAGGAATAAATCTTGTTTTTATATAGAAGGAAATAGATTATTTCGATAAACAGGAACAACTTCATCTGTTCCGAATAAGATATAGAAGAATAAAAAAGTGAATTTAAGATTATCACATATTTGCATTTCGGCTTTACTGCTGGCAACCTCGCTCCAAGTTTCGGCTCAGAAACAGAAGGCGAAGGCAGAAGTAGCCGTTCCTGACTTCGCTGCTGCCGACTCGGCAAGGATGGCGACAGAAGCGGCAAAGACTTCGGTAGATTCTGCCATCACAGCCAAGGACAGCATGAATCTGGCTAAACTCAACAGTTCGCTCAAGCCGATGCAGAAGAAGAAGAAGAAGCGCGATTGGGCTACCTGGCGACCAGATGCCAAGCGCGCCATGTGGCTTGCACTGGTTTTGCCCGGAGCAGGACAGATCTACAACCGCAAATACTGGAAACTACCTATTATATATGGTGGTTTCGTAGGCTGCGCCTACGCCATCACCTGGAACAACCAGATGTATCACGACTATTCGCAAGCCTACCTCGACATCATGGATGATGACCCGAACACGCAGAGCTACAACCAGTTTCTGCATTTGGGAGCCACAATCGATGCCTCTAACATAGAACGCTACAAGGAAATCTTCCGTAAGCGTAAAGACAAATTCCGCCGCTGGAGAGATATGGGAACCTTCGTGATGATTGGCATCTACGCCTTCTCCGTCATCGATGCGTATGTAGATGCATCGCTCTCAGAATTCGACATCTCCGACGACCTCAGCCTCAGAGTGGAGCCTGCCGTGCTCAATAACGGCAGATACAACAACCCGCTGCGTTCAAGCGCACTCGGACTGCAATGCTCACTCACATTCTAAAAGTAACCATCAGAAAACTAAACGAAAAAGAAGCATATAATTAAAATAGAAAACAATAGACATTAGATAATGAAGAAAATAATCATCATGGCAGCAGCGATGCTGTTTAGCTGGCAGGGCATTCAAGCCCAAAACGACAATGCAGAAGACAATGACGATGTGATTACCGTAACCGACAAGGACGGTAAGCAGGAGGAAATCGAAGTTCCTGAAGGTTTGGAAGACAACCTCGACAGCCTTCTTCACCTCTACAATACACAGGCTTACATGATGGCCGACACCTCTTGCAAATACCGTGATGTGAATCCGGTTTTCGAAACACAGGTATATATCGACCGATTGAAGCGACTCCCTACACTTATTGAAATGCCATACAATGAGGTAGTACAGAAGTTCATCGACCGCTACAGCGGCAAACTTCGTCGATCTGTAAGCTTCATGCTGGGTGCCAGCAACTTCTACATGCCTATCTTCGAAGAGGCATTGGAAGCATACAACCTGCCACTGGAGCTGAAATATCTGCCGGCTATCGAGTCGGCACTCAACCCCAAGGCTGTTTCCCGCGTAGGAGCCACAGGTCTCTGGCAGTTCATGCTGAGCACAGGCAAGCGCTACGGTCTGGAGGTGAATACCCTCTACGATGAGCGCCGCGACCCAGTGAAGGCATCATATGCCGCAGCCCACTACCTGCGCGATCTTTACAAGATCTATGACGACTGGAACCTCGTTATCGCAGCCTACAACTGCGGACCAGCCAAGGTAAACAAGGCAATCCATCGTGCCAAGGGCGAGACTGACTACTGGAAGATTTATCCATACCTGCCAAAGGAGACACGTGGATATGTACCAGCTTTCATCGCAGCCAACTATATCATGAACTATTACTGCGACCACAACATCTGTCCGATGGTAACCGAGTTGCCAACCAAGACAGATACTGTGGAAGTAAACCAGGATGTTCATATTGAGCAGATTGCGAAGGTTCTCAACATCGATGCCGAGCATCTTCGCAACCTGAACCCACAATATCGCCGCGACATCATCAACGGCAGTCACAAGCCTATGCCTGTGCGTTTGCCGGAATCACTCATCGGAGCCTTTATCGACAATAGGGATTCCATCTTCAGTTACCGTGCAGATGAGCTTCTGCAGAAGCGTGATGTAGTAGATGTCAACGACGATGAGCCAAGCTACAGCCGATCTCGCAGCAGCCGTTCACGCAGCAGCCGTTCACGCAGCAGCGTATCATCTTCGCGCAGCAGCCGAAACAAAAAGTATGCCCGCAATAAAAAGAGCAGACGATCAAGAAGCAAGAGCGTAACCATCAAGAGCGGAGATACACTCTCGGAGATTGCTGCTCGCCACGGAACAACCGTGAAGAAGCTCAAGAAGCTGAACAAGATTTCGGGCAACAGCATTCGTGCCGGAAAGAAGATCAAAGTGAAATAAAAAAATAAAATCTATATCCTGATGCCCACGCCCAGGATCGTGGGCTTCAGTAATACATCATTAATCATATTATAAATAGGAGGGTACAGCTATGGATGACCAGAACTTGAAAGACCTAGAAAGAGAGCAGGCCGACAACAAACTGATCGGTGATGCCTTTCAGCATTTACTCGACACCTACCTCAGCTCGCGACACCGCAAGAAGGTAGATATCGTGACAAAAGCCTTCAACTTCGCCCGTCAGGCGCACAAGGGCGTGCGCCGATTGTCTGGCGAACCGTATATCATGCACCCTATCGCCGTGGCACAGATTGCCTGTGAAGAAATGGGATTGGGTTCTACCAGCATCTGCGCAGCACTGCTCCATGATGTGGTAGAAGATACAGACTATACGGTAGAAGATATCTCCAACATCTTCGGTGCCAAGGTGGCACAGATTGTGGATGGACTCACCAAAATCAGTGGTGGCATCTTTGGAGACCAGGCTTCTGCACAGGCAGAAAACTTCAAGAAGTTGTTGCTCACCATGAGCGATGACATCCGAGTGATTCTCATCAAAATCTGCGACCGACTGCACAACATGCGCACCCTGGAATCGCAGCCAGCCAACAAACAATACAAGATTGCCGGCGAGACCTTATATATATATGCACCACTCGCCAACCGTCTCGGACTCAACAAAATCAAGACCGAACTAGAAAACCTCAGCTTCCGCTACGACCATCCACAGGAGTATGCCAACATTGAGCATAAGCTTGCAGATACCGAATCGCAGCGCGACACCCTCTTTGCACAATTCACCGCTCCTATCCGTGAGGAACTGGATAAGCTGGGTGTGGATTACAAGATCAAGGCACGCGTCAAGAGCCCTTATTCCATTTGGAACAAGATGCAGAACAAGCACGTTTCTTTCGATGAAATTTACGATATTCTGGCTGTTCGAATCATCGTGACACCTAAGGTGCGTGCCAACGAAGTGAACGAATGTTTCAATGTATATGTAGCCATCAGTAAGATTTACAAGAGCCATCCCGACCGTCTGCGCGACTGGCTGAACCATCCGAAGGCTAACGGATACCAGGCTCTCCACGTTACCCTGATGAGTAAGCAGGGACGATGGATAGAGGTACAGATTCGCTCCGATCGCATGGACGAGGTGGCAGAAAAGGGATTTGCAGCCCACTGGAAATACAAGGAGGGTGGAGAATATACTGAGGATGAGAACGAGTTGAACGACTGGCTGAGCACCATCAAGGAGATTCTGGACGATCCGCAACCTGATGCGATGGACTTCCTCGATGCAATCAAGCTCAACCTCTATGCATCCGAAATTTTCGTCTTCACTCCGAAGGGAGAAATCATCACGATGCCAGCCGGATGTACTGCACTCGACTTCGCCTTCCAGATACATACCTTCCTGGGCAGCCACTGCATCGGAGCCAAGGTAAACCATAAGCTGGTGCCTCTGAGCCACAAGCTGAACAGCGGCGACCAGGTAGAAATTCTTTCCTCCAAGAGCCAACACGTGCAGCCTGCTTGGGTCAACTTCGTAAGCACAGCCAAGGCTAAGAGCAAGATTATGGCGATATTGCGACGTGACTCCCGCGAAGTACAGAAAAAGGGTGAGAACATCCTCACCGAATGGCTGCAGAAGAACAATATGGAGATGACGAACTCGGTAGTGGACAAGCTCTGCGAATTCCACAATATCCAGAAGCGCGACAACTTCTTCCAGTCACTGGGCGAACACTGCATCCTGCTCGGAGAGAAAGACCTCGATGAGCTGCAGGGCAAGACCAAGAAGCAGAAACAATCATCGAGCTGGCGCGACTATATCCCATTCCTGGGCAAGAACAAGCAGAAAGAGGAAACGGGCGGCATCGTAAAGCCACAGGAACTCTTTGTGGTAGGCAAGGACTTCAACAAGAAGAAGCCGCTCATCCTGACCGAAGAAAACATCAATCAGTTTATCTTCCCTTCCTGCTGCCATGCCATTCCGGGCGATGACGTGATGGGATTCATCGACAACAAGAACCGCATCGAGATTCACAAGCGTTCGTGCAATGTAGCAGCCAAGCTGAAATCAAGCTATGGCAACCGCATAGTGGATGCCAAGTGGGATATGCACAAGCAGATGCTCTTCGATGCAACCATCGAAATCAAGGGTATCGACCGCAAGGGTATGCTCCTCGACGTAAGCAAGATTATCAGCGACCAACTGGGTATCAATATTCACAAGGTTACCATCAGCAGCGACAATGGTATCTTCGACGGAACCATCGAACTTCGTATTCACGACCGTGATGAAGTGAAGACCATCATGGATAAGCTCAGGACGATAGAGGATCTGCAGGATGTGCAGAGAATCTTATAATCAGAAAAGAACAAGGATGATATCATCAGCAGAAAAGAACAAGGATGGTATCATCAGAGATCAGGAGCTGGAAGCCTGCTACTTCCGGCTCCTAATTTTCATCAAGCCAAATAAACTACAATCATCAAAACAAAAACAAACAAAACAATGAAAAAGCTATTTTTATCATTTCTGATGATGTTGGCTATGCTGCCTCTGGCTGCTGCCAACAAGTACGACAATCCTGATACACTGGTCGTTTCACGAGATGGAACGGGCGAATTCCGCACCATTGACGAAGCCATCCAGGTATGCCGTGCCTTTATGGAATACACCAAGGTAATCTATGTGAAAAAGGGCGTGTATAAGGAGAAACTCATCATCCCATCATGGCTCACCAACATCACGATCTGCGGAGAAGACCGCGACCAGACCATCATCACCTGGGATGACCATGCCAATATCCTGATGCCTATCGGCGGACTTGACTCAGATGCATCTGTCAAAGGCAAAAAGATGGGAACTTTCCGCACCTACACCCTCAAGGTAGCAGGTAGCTACATCACGCTGAAAGACATCACCATCGAAAATAATGCCGCAAAACTGGGACAAGCTGTCTCACTCCACATCGAGGGCGACCATGTGTTGGTACAGAACTGCCGTCTTCTGGGTAATCAAGATACCATTTATACCGGCAAGGCAGGCTCCCGCATCGCCTTCTACGACTGCTACATCGAGGGAACCACCGATTTCATCTTCGGTCCTAGCTTGGCATGGTTTGAGAATTGTGAGATTCACAGCAAGGCAAACAGTTACATTACAGCCGCATCCAGCCCTGCTGGTCAGAAATACGGTTATGTCTTCAACAAGTGCAAGCTGACAGCTGATGCGGGGGTTGACAAGGTATTTTTGGGTCGTCCTTGGCGCCCATACGCCAAGACCCTCTTCATGAATTGCGAGATGGGCAGCCACATCACACCTGCAGGTTGGGACAACTGGCGCAACCCGAAGAATGAAGAAACTGCCGAGTACAGCGAATACAAAAACTATGGTCCAGGTGCATCCACCAAGGGCAGAGTAACCTGGAGCCACCAGCTCAGCAAGAAAGAAGCCAGCAAGATTACCATCGCCGAGGTTTTCGACGAAGAATGCTGGTAATCCCCTACTCTTTACTAATCATAAAGCTCAATGTTCCAATTTCAAAGTATTAAACCAGTCCGTCGAGCTGTTTCTTGAGTTCCTTGAGCTGATCTCTTACAGAAATGAGGGTGTCGAGAACGTCTGATGATTTCTCGGCACCCGTTCTGTTTTGACTCAGATACTTACGTGCCGCAGCAATCTTGAATCCCTTCACCTTGATCAGGTTATAGATGAGTTTCACCTGCTCAATATCCTTGTCAGAATATTGACGCACCTTGTTCACGCCCACCTTAGGTCTGAGGAAAGGAAACTCCTTTTCCCAATAACGGAGGGTTGACTCCGTTACACCCACTTCCTCAGCCACTTCCTTGATAGAATAGTACAATTTTACGTTTTTATCTGTATTTAAAGCCATTTTTCCAAACTTTAATTTCAAAAATAATTAATTTTGTTGCAAAATTAAGCAATTCTTCTTATCTTTGCAAAGTTTTTCGGAAGAAAATGCCCTTAAGGGCAAAAAATAATCAAAACAGAGGAGAAATACAGCCTCTGAAACAACATTTGAGAATTAAAAAAGATTAATATAAAAGATAATATGATGACAGCTAATGAAGTGCGCGAATCCTTCAAGAAATTCTTCGAAGGTAAAGGCCACAAGATTGTTCCATCAGCACCTATGGTTATCAAGGATGACCCAACGCTGATGTTTACAAACGCTGGTATGAACCAGTGGAAAGACATCATCCTCGGTACAAAAGACCCAGGCAAGGATGTTCGTCGTGTTGATACTCAGAAATGTCTCCGTGTAAGCGGTAAGCACAACGATCTCGAAGAAGTAGGTCACGATACTTACCACCACACCATGTTCGAGATGCTCGGTAACTGGAGCTTCGGCAACTACTTTAAGGAGGGTGCCATTGATATGGCATGGGAGTATCTTACTGAAGTTTTGAAGCTCAACCCTGCCGATCTCTACGTTACCGTATTCGAGGGTAGCAAGGAGGAAGGTCTGGAACGCGACAACGAGGCTGCAGGTTACTGGG
>USRA01000027.1 GCA_900557035.1 uncultured Prevotella sp.
GGAAGAGAGACTTGAAGAATCCCTTCTGCTCATCGTTCTGCTCGAAGAATTTCTCCGAAAAACCGCTCTCCTTGGCAGCAAGGTTGAGCAGTTCCCGGTCGTAGCATTTGCAACCGAAATCTTCCGCCAGCTTCTCAGCGATGATATGGCCGCCGCTACCAATCTGGCGACCTACGTTTATGATAATCTTGGTCATAAGCTTAAAATTTTAGCTGTTAACTGTTAACTATTAACCGTTAACTTTCATGTTTTCTTTATGTTGTCTTTTCAACTTGTTCATGTACCATGACATTACGATGGCAGCGATGACTGCGGCTGAGAAATCGGAGATAGGCATACTGTACCATACGCCATCAATATCCCATATCATCGGCAGGAAAGCCAGGAGCGGCAGAAGGATGAGCAACTGTCTCGACAAGGAGAGGAAGATGCTGATCTTCACCTTTCCGATACACTGGAAGAAGTTGGTGATGACCATCTGGAAACCGATGATCGGGAAGCAGAACATCACCACTCTGATTGCCTTGATGCCCAAGTCTATCAGCTGCTTATCGGTAGTAAACATTCTTGCGCAATAGTAAGGCAGGAACATCGCTATCAGCCAGCCCGTCACCATGATGGCGGTGGCGGCGATGATGCTCAGGTTCAGCACGCGCATCAGTCTATCCAGTTTCTGGGCACCATAGTTGTATCCGGCAATAGGCTGCATTCCCTGGTTGACACCTAACACGAACATGATGAACACCATCGCAATACCGTTGGCTATTCCGTAGGCACCCACGGAAAGGTCGCCTCCGAAACGCACCAGCTGGTTGTTGATGAAGATAACGATGATGCAGGCGCACACGTTCATCAGGAACGGCGAAATGCCGATGGCGAGGATGTTATCTACGAGTTTCCTCTTCAGCTTGTAGATGCCTTTCTTGAAGTGGAGCAGCTCGCTCTTGTTGCTGAAGAGCTTGAACTGCCACATCAGCGCCATCAGCTGCGATAGGATGGTGGCGATGGCGGCACCCTGTATTCCCCATTTGAAGACGAGGATGAAGAGGGCATCCAGTATCACGTTCATCACCACCGTGAAGATGGTGGCGTACATCGCCTGCTTGGGCTTGCTCGCTGCTCGGAGCAGGGCATTCATGCCGAAATACATGTGGCTTACCACATTGCCCAGCAGGATGATGACCATATACTCATGGGCATAGATGAGCGTCTGGTCGCTGGCTCCGAAGAATCTCAGGATAGGGTCGAGGAAGAGCAGACAGATGATGCTCAATCCGATACCGATGATGAGGTTCAGAGAAATCGTGTTACCCAGAATGTTCTGCGCTGTGGCATAATCCTTTTGTCCCAGCTTCACGCTGATGGCTGTAGATGCTCCTACGCCCACACCGGCTCCGAAAGCGGCGGTGAGGTTCATGAAGGGGAAGGTGATGGCGAGACCCGAGATGGCCATGGCTCCCACTCCCTGACCGATGAATACGCGGTCAACAATGTTGTAGAGCGAGGCGGCTGTCATCGCAATCATCGCTGGCAGGGCGTACTGAATGAGCAGCTTGCCCACCGGCTTCGTACCTAATTCTAATGTCGCTTGTTTATTTTCCATTTATATCTGTTTTTGCCTCATAGACGATCGTCTTGCTTCTTTCAGAAAGCAACCACGTCGCCTACTTGTCTGCAAAATTACAAAAAATATCTGATACCTTATTATATATATAAGAAAAACTTGCATTTCCTGATAAAAACTTCCCTTTTCTTTTGGCATTCTCGTACAAAAACAGTACTTTTGCAGCTTAGTATAAACAATAACAATCTGATTTGTCAACAGCAGTCAGACGAGAATATTTCAATATAACAATCGTACTACCGATAAATGATGAAAAGATATTTGATGCTTTATGCATTTATTCTTTCCACCTTGACATTGTTGGCTCACGATGGCAAGGTTACTGGCATTCTGGAGACCGATATGGTGTCTTTCCCAGGTGGAAAATGCCAGATGTATCGTCTTTACCTCAAGGATAAAGACCTCGACCATACGCCTTTTTCGGTGAACCGCCCTTCGGAATTCCTCTCCCAGCGTTCCATCGACCGACGTAAGCGCCAGGGCATTCCTGTGGATCTGACCGACCTTCCTGTGGCTCCGGCTTACGAAAAGCAGGTAGCTGAGGCTGGCATCGAGATTGTAGGGAAGAGCAAGTGGAACAATACGCTGCTCATCCGCATCCATAAGGACAAGGAGCTCCGCAAGCTGGAAGGGCTGGAATTCATCACCAAGATGAAGAAGGTGTTCCAGGCTCCCGATTCCGTAAGTCAGAGAATGCGCTCGAATGTGCGCAATGGACTGAACGAGTGGAGTTCCGGCAATGGGGTGTATGGCGCAGCTGATGCTCAGCTGAAGTCGCTGAACGGCAAGAGGCTCCACGAAAGTGGCTATAGAGGCAAGGGGATGATGATAGCCGTATTCGACGGCGGATTCATGAATGTGGATAAGATTCCTGCCCTGCACAACATCAAGCTGGCGGGGGTGAAGGATTTCGTGGTTCCTGAATCCAAGAATGTCTTCGGAGAGATGGAACATGGCACGATGGTGCTCTCTACGATGGCTGCCAATGCGCCCGATTTATATGTGGGCGTGGCTCCTGAGGCGCAGTATCTGCTGATAAGATGCGAGGATGAGCGCACGGAGAGCCTTGCCGAGGAGGATTACTGGGCGAGTGCTGCCGAGTATGCTGACAGCTGTGGCGTGGACGTCATCAATTCTTCGCTCGGCTATCATGGCTTCGATGATTCCTCGATGAATCATCATTATTATGAGCAGGATGGCAACACCGCCCTCATCTCCCGAACCGCATCGATGTGTGCTGACAAGGGAATCGTATGCGTGAACTCTGCCGGAAACGACGGTATGGGTTCCTGGAAGAAAATCAATTTCCCTGCCGATGCCAAGGATATCATCACGGTGGGAAGCATCAACGAACACGGTGCGAATGCTGCCTTCAGTGCCGTAGGACCTACGGCGGATGGCAGAATCAAGCCTGATGTGATGGCATTCGGAAGTCCTGCCTGCGTGATTACTGGCAGGGGAAGCATCATCAATGATAATGGAACTTCGTTTTCCTCGCCGCTGGTAGCGGGTATGGTGGCTTGCCTCTGGCAGGCGCTGCCTGGCAAGACTGCCAAGCAGATTATCAAGCTTGTAAAACTGGCAGGCGATAACCAGCAACATCCAGACAATGTCTTCGGATATGGTGTGCCGGATTTCTGGAAAGCCTATCAGACGGGAAAAGCGATTAAGTAAAGTAATGATAAAAAATCTATGTCCAATATGAAACGTTTAACTGTGACGCTCTTTGAACTCAATTCCATGGTGAGCGAAGTCATTTCGATGTCCTTACCCGACAGCTATTGGGTGGAAGCGGAACTCTCTGAGGCTCGCGAGGGCTATGGCGGGCACTGCTATCTGGAACTCATCCAGAAAGATGAGCGGTCCAATACGCCGATAGCCAAGGCTCATGCCAACTGCTGGCGAAACCGCTGGATGCTCATCAAGCCGAATTTCGAGCGGGTGACGGGACAGCGCATCCATACCGGAATGAAGGTGCTGCTCAAGGTGCACGCCCAGTTCCATGAGAACTATGGTTTCTCTTGGATTGTAGATGACATCGACCCCAACTATACGATGGGCGATATGGCGCGCAAGCGGTTGGAAATCATCAATACATTGAAGGAAGAAGGCGTCTTCGAACTGCAGAAGGAGCTGGTGCTTCCGATGTTCTGCCAGCGCATCGCCGTGATTTCGAGTGCCACGGCAGCCGGATATGGCGATTTCTGCAATCAGCTTGCCGATAATGATTACGGCTTGCAGTTCACCACCCGCCTCTTTCCTGCCACGATGCAGGGCGAGGGAGTGGAGCAGAGCATCATCGCTGCCCTGGACAGCATCAATGCCGAATATGAGGAGTTTGACTGCGTAGTCATCATCCGTGGCGGTGGTGCTACCAGCGACCTTTCCGGTTTCGACACCCTGGCGCTTGCCGAGAATGTGGCTAACTTCCCGCTGCCTATCATCACGGGTATAGGACATGAGAGGGATGAGAGTGTGCTCGATATGATTTCCTTCCAGCGAGTGAAGACGCCTACTGCCGCTGCCGCCTTCCTCATCAATCATCTCGCCGAGGTCTATGCCCGGGTGATGGATGCGCAGGAAAGCATCGTACAGAATGTGAAGCACCGGTTGCAGGTAGAGAAGATGAGGCTCGAAAGATTGAGCAGCACCATCCCCGTGCAGTTCTCGCTGGTGAAGACGAAGCAGGGGGCGTATCTCGACCGTCTGATGACTCGCATTACGACGAATCTGCAGTCGAAGGTTTCGAATGCCCAGCGCCGTTTAGAGATTCTCTCGCAGAATATCCAGCCGGTACTGGAGCGGAAGATGCTCAATGAGAGTCATCGTCTGCAGCTTCTGCAGCAGCGCATCCAGGCGCAGGATCCCGAGTTGCTGCTGAAGCGTGGCTACAGCATCACGCTGAAAGATGGCAAGAGCATCCGTTCTGCCTCGCAGCTGAAGGCTGGCGACATCATCGAAACGAGATTCGCCGAGGGCAATGTGAAGTCGGAAGTACAGAATATCAGCTGTTAACTGTTAACTCTGTTAACTCAGTACGCTGTTATTTGAATCAAAAGTAAACATTAACATGATAAAGAGATGGCAAAAGAAGAAATGAAATACGAGCAAGCCGTAAGAGAGCTTGAGCAGATTGTAGAAAGAATGGAGAACGACGAACTCGACATCGACCAGCTCTCCGAACAGTTGAAGCGTGCCAAAACCTTGGTAAAGCTCTGCAAGGACAAGCTCACCAAGACTGATGAGGAAATCAAGAAGCTGCTCAGCGAAGATTGATTCCCCAAAAATGCGATATTCAAGCATAAATTCGTCAAAATCATGCACTAAAACGGCAGAAATGCGTAAAATAATAACGTTCCTACTAAATTTATCGCAAAATTGTTGCAGATTAATAGAATATTTTGTACTTTTGCATTCAAAATATTAGTAGAACATTAAAAAATAGAATGTTATGAAAGACTTAGATTGGTCTAATTTGTCATTTGGCTATCGCCAGACTGACTACAATGTTCGCTGTTACTATCGCGACGGCAAATGGGGCGAAATAGAAGTTTGCTCTGATGAGTATTTGAAATTGCACATGGCTGCAACCTGTCTCCACTATGGTCAGGAGGCATTCGAGGGCCTGAAGGCTTATCGTTGCCCAGACGGCAAGGTGCGCGTGTTCCGTATGGACGAGAACGCTGCCCGCCTGCAGAGTACATGCCGTGGTATCATGATGCCAGAGGTGCCAACAGAGTTGTTCGAGGAGATGGTGAAGAAGGTGGTCCGCCTCAACCAGGAGTGGATTCCTACCTACGAGAGTGGTGCTACGCTCTATATCCGTCCTTTGCTCATCGGTACAAGTCCTCAGGTGGGTGTGCATCCTTCTAAGGAGTATTGCTTCCTCATCTTCGTAACCCCAGTGGGTCCATACTTCAAGGGTGGATTCTCTACCAACCCATACGTCATCATCCGTGATTTCGACCGCTCTGCTCCTCTCGGAACAGGTATCTATAAGGTAGGTGGCAACTATGCTGCTTCTCTCAGAGCCAACAATATCGCTCACGAGAAGGGTTATGCGTGCGAGTTCTATCTCGATGCCAAGGAAAAGAAATACATGGATGAGTGTGGTGCTGCCAACTTCTTCGGTATCAAGAACAATACATACGTTACTCCTAAGAGTACATCCATCCTCCCATCTATCACCAACAAGAGCTTGATGCAGTTGGCTGAGGATCTCGGTATGAAGGTAGAGCGCCGTCAGATTCCTGAGGATGAGCTGGAGACCTTCGAGGAGGCTGGTGCATGCGGTACTGCAGCCGTTATCAGCCCTATCAGCTACATTGATGACCTGGATACTGGCAAGCGCTACAACTTCGGCGAGAAGCCAGGTCCTATCTCTAAGCACCTGTATGATACCCTCCGTGGCATTCAGTATGGTACCATCGAGGACAAGCACGGTTGGACAACCGTAGTTATTGAGTAAAAACCAATAAGAGATAATATTAAGTTCAGAGCACTTTGAGGAGTTTCCGCTTCTTTGAGTGCTTTTTTTATGCTTATCATGAAGAGAAATGAACTGGAAGTTTTATAGTGGGGGTTAACAGGGTTAACAGTTAACAGTCGATTTTTCGATAGTCCCCCTCGCGTACCTTATAATATAATATATATATACTTTTTTTATAGATAGAGAGGGGGGTACCATGCATTTTTCGGCTGTTAACTGTTAACCTGTTAACTCTGCCCATTTTTTCAAGCCAACTCTATGCTTTAGGATGGAGAACTCATAGAGTTGGGGGATAAGAAACTATCACTTAGCTTCTTTAACACTTTCCGAGCTTCATAGATGGCAAGGCTCGGTCATCATTTAAGCCTTCTGCTTGCCATCTATGAAGCCTCTTTTTAGTCATATTTCCCTTTATCTCGTAACCGGGAATACGTAGTATTCTCTATCTACATCGAAATCAAGCACCCACTGGTCAACGATGATATTGTCATCCAGCGCCTTGATTTCTACAGTATGATAGCCGTCGAGCAGGGTTACGTAGAAGCTCTTGAGCGCCTGACCGCGCCAATGATTCATCTTCCATTCCTTGGAGTTGTAATCCTCCTTCATCTGGCAGATTACCGGCTCTGCGCCGTCGATGCTCACGCTTACCCGCATATTCTTCTCGTATGGCAGATAGCTCGGGATGGTGGCGAGGGTGAATCTCGCGTCTCCTATGCTGCTGCTTACGAATTTATATCTCAGGATGGCTCCCTTTGGCAGCTTCACGGCATTGTTGCTATGACCCAGCAGCGGCTTCAGCTGGATCTTCTCCGCAGTTTCACCCTTGGCTGCTGGCGCCTGGAAGGCATTCGTCCAGTCGTATGCATTCTTGGCGGTGATGTTCTTGGTGAATGTCACCAGTGGCTGGAGATCTTGATTTCTGTCGAAGGCATCCTGCATCAGAAGCTTGATATCCTTTGACGATAGCGTGCCCGGCAACTGCGGAGCCTGCATTTCTGCCCCATTTGTGGCGATGATGCTGCTCCATTTGCCCTTGCCCAGCTTCAGATAGTAGGCGTTGAGCTGCTTCAGGGTGTTGAAGGCGTTGAGGCTCACAGCCGCCGAAGCCTTGGCTTCATCATCATTTGGGAACAGCCCCGGACGGGCGATGTCTCTGGCTTCCTGTGCCTCCAGCTCCTTTTCGGCGATGAGGGCAGCAGAGAAGATAGGATATTTCACGATTTCGAAGAAACCGTCTCGCTGATCGGCAGGAAGGGTTCTTTCCAGATTGGCAGTCTTGGTCTTCAGCAGGTCGTAGGCGTAGAGATAGCGCTCCAGCTCATTGCCGAATTCGCCCGAATGAAACTCCGTATCGCCGTAAGGCATTGCCATGAAGGCTGGCTGGCGGATACTGGTCAGGCGATAGTATTCCTCCATCAGAGGCTTGATTTTCTTGGCTGCTACGTTGCCGAAGAGACTGCTGAGCCAGTTATGTAGGTAGCTGTTGATGCCTCCCTGCAGCGCCTCGCCGTTCCAGGCGAGATCTGAAATCATGGCAAGCTGCAGCGAAACCATCTTCGGATTGGTTACGTTGGCTATCCATGCGCAGTCTTCATCATGGTGCATCTCCGAGCGATGGGATTTCTCCCTGTGCTCCGACTTGGTTTCCAGATAATCTCTGTTGTTGAGCATCTCGAGCACCAGGGCAGGGGAAACATTCTCCAGCTGCATCTGGTTGCCGGCGCAGATCATCTTCACGTTCTCCAGGGTCTTCTTATGCTTCTTCTTGTGTTTCTTGCCGGTGATTTCCGTCACCTTGTAGTTTTCGGCAATGCAGATGTCGAAGCTATCTACCACCGCCTTGTTGTAGGCAGCCTCGTGCTTGCCGTCCACCTGCCAGAGGGTGTTGGCTCTCAGGCGCAGCATCAGGCGTGCCAGCTGACTGTAGTTCTTCTGGTTCATCCACTTGCTTCCGTTCAGGGCAAGGCCTCTGAATTCGATTCTCGGGATTTCTATCTTCTCCGTTCCCACCTGGGTAGAGAGATTCTGACGTGTCTGCGGCTTCAGGTCGTTCCATCCTGCCATAGGCGAAACGCCAGCCATGCGCGAGAGCTCCATGATGGCGTAGGCAGTACCTCGGGCGTCGCTTCCTATCACGATGATCTTACCCTTTCGGGTTCCGATATAGAAAGCATCCTTGGCTGTGATGAACTTGTGGAGAGGAGCGCCGAGCTTTTCTACGGCAGAAAACTCCTTGTTGGTAAGCAGGTTGAGCTGGTAAATCTGGATGTTGGCACCGGCTTTCTCTTTCGCCTCGTTGCCGGTTACAGCCTTCATGTCGTTGGAAAACATCCTGAGGGCAATCTTCACCACAGGCGCAGTGGTGGCGTTGGTAGAGTAGCTTACCCTGCCCGAAGCATCCGCCCAGTTGATGCTGGTAGCTGCAGTCACATTCTCTTTCTTCTTACTCTTGCTGAAGGTTTCGGCACCAGCCTGCTGCACAGAAAGACAAGCCAGAGAAAGGGCGAAACCTACTATGATTTTCTTATAATTCATTTTTATTCAGTTTTGTCGTTTTTGAAGGTGGAGGGGGAATCCGAAGTTCCTGATGTCGCTTCATCATCGTCTCTAATCTGCAAAGATACATAAAAGTGTTTAATAACTGAAATTATTTAGTTTTTATTTGCTTATTACATTATTTATTGTTACTTTTGCACCAAACAAAAAAAATAATTATGACATTATATCCAAAATTAATTGAAGAGGCTCTTGCTACCGTCATCTATCCCGGTACCAAGAAGAACCTTATAGAGAGTGAAATGCTGGCAGATACGCCTAGCATCAATGGTATGAAGGTGAAGGTGGTTCTGCTCTTCCCTAGAGATACCGATCCTTTCCTCAAGAGTACGGTGAAGGCGGCTGAGGCTGCCATCCATTATCATATCTCCAAGGAGGTAGAGGTGGAGATCGTTACTGAGTTCAAGTCGGCTCCTCGCCCAGAAGTAGGAAAAATGCTTCCTCAGGTGAAGAACGTCATCGCTGTAAGCTCTGGTAAGGGTGGAGTAGGTAAGAGTACGGTTTCTGCCAATCTTGCCATTGCACTTGCCAAGTTGGGCTATAAGGTAGGCTTGCTTGATACTGATATCTTCGGTCCTTCCATGCCTAAGATGTTCGGTGTAGAGGAGGAACGTCCTTATTCTGTTCACAAAGATGGCAGAGATCTCATCGAACCTGTCGAGAAATATGGTGTGAAACTGCTGAGTATCGGTTTCTTCGTAAGTCCTACCACGGCTACCTTGTGGCGTGGCGGTATGGCTTGCTCTGCCTTGAAGCAGCTGATTGCTGATGCTGACTGGGGTGAGTTGGATTACTTCATCCTCGATACTCCTCCTGGCACCAGCGATATTCATCTTACCCTGCTCCAGACACTCGCCATCACGGGTGCGGTTATCGTAAGTACTCCTCAGCAGGTAGCTCTTGCTGATGCGAGAAAGGGTATTGACATGTATCAGAATGACAAGGTGAATGTGCCTATCCTCGGTCTTATCGAGAACATGGCTTACTTTACTCCTGCCGAGTTGCCGGAGAACAAGTATTATATTTTCGGTAAGGAGGGTTGCAAGAACCTAGCCAAGGAGATGAACGTGCCATTGCTCGCCCAGATTCCTATCGTTCAGAGCATCTGCGAGGGTGGTGATGATGGTGCGCCTGCTGCAACCAAGGTTGATTCCATCACTGGTCAGGCTTTCCTGAGCCTTGCTCAGAGCATCGTTACTGTGGTGAACCGCAGAAATGCCGAGAAGGCTCCAACTAAGATTGTAAGTACGCATAAGTAAATAAAAAGAGGGTGTGTCAAAAGTCCAAAACACACCCTCTTTTTTATGTTTGTTTATCGATTTTCTTCATCGGATTACGCTGAGTTAACGGAATATTCTTGCTTCACGGATTACTCACGGAATTTAAACGGATTTGGCCTTACGGCCATTGGGCTAGCGCATTAGTGTTCCAGCTTTAGGGGGTATCGCCACGACCGTCAGGTCGAGTTTCCGTTTAAAATCCGTGAGTAATCCGAGGAAGGCGGTTAAGGTTCTGATTCATCCGTGTAATCCGATGAATAATGACGTACCCTCTTTTTTATCAGGGGTTAACAGTTAACAGCTGTTTTTTGTATGGTCAACCCCTGATTCTTGCATTTTAGATCTTTATTTTTTAGTCTCCGGAAGCGCTTCTGCCTCCTCCTCTTCTTCTGCAACTTCGGCAGTAGGATTGGCCTTGAGTCTTGCTAAGCGCAACTGCTGCCTGAAAACCAGGCAGGTGGCGAGGAAATAGACGCCCGTCTGTATCCAGAGTGCTCTGAACTCCGGCAGAATATCGGCAAGAGATGCTCCCATACTGCTGATTCTCAGGAATCCTCTGATACCGAAGGTAGATGGGAAAACCCAGGCAAATCCCTGCCAGAAGGCTGGAATATTGCTCTGTGGCCACGAAATACCCGTCATGAATAGCAATGGCACTGAGGTGAAAACCACCAGAAGCATTACATTCTCACGGTATCTTACCAGACAAGAAAGCATCAATCCGAAGAATACGCACGACAGAATATAAGGCAGGAGGAAACCCAGAATGGTGGTCCAGGTTACCATACTGACGAAGCCGAAAAGTTTCGGAACTACCAGCGTCAGGTACATTCCCATCACGGCGTAAACCATGAAATAAACCATCGACTTGCCGAATACGATTCGGAAAATACCGCCATAATGCTTGCTTATCGGTATCAGTTCGCGGTTTCTGTTCAGCTCTCTCGATGTTCCTGCTGCCATTCCGATGCCCAGCAGCATGGTTTGCTGAAGGATGAGTACCAGCACACCCGGAAGAATCGCATTACCATATCCCCCGGTGGTATTGAATATCGGAACTTCATCGAATTCCAACGGATGGGCGGTTATTTCATCATCCCGATCCGTGAACCCTCCTCCCTTGGAAATCTGAATTCCCGAGTTGATCTGGCTTGCCACACCCTGCGCGGTCTGGTAAATCGCCTTATAGGTCAGCATCAGACTCATATCGCAATATACGCCCACATGCGCCTGTTCGCCACGGTTCAGCTTCGTGTCGAAATCGGCTGGAATATAGATGATTCCATGCACCGCCTGCCTTTGCACCAGCTGCTTCGCCTCGTCGAGACTGTTGCAGTAATAGGTAGCCTTGACATCCGGAGAAGCATCGTAATCGCGGATAAACTCGCGGGAAGTATGGCTGTGGCTCAGGTCAACAATCGCCGTATCCACCTCTCTCACCACCTCGTTGTTGTAAATCCATGAGTAGAGCAGCGGATAGCCCAGCGGTACCAGGATGCAGAAGATGAGCACACCCTCATCGCGGAAAACATTGCGCATTTCCGTCTTCCAGATGTAGCACATATCCCAGATGCCATTGATAATCTTATATAATAAACTACTTTTCTTCATTATGGTAGGTATTTATATACTAACATTGCCTTCTTGATATTCCAGATGGTGAGGATTGGCAGGGCACAGAAGAGTACTATCGCGCCCCAGTGGAGCACAGCATCGCTCATCGGAAAACCATTGAAGATGTTCATCTGGTAAATCATATAATAGTGGCGCATAGGGAAGAGCTGTCCGATGGCCTGGATTGGCGAATCCATGGAGAAGAGTGGATAGGTGGCTCCGCAGATGGAGAAACTCACCACACCCCAAAGCGAACAGATACTCATCGACATGCGCAGGGAAGGCATCAGCCCGAAGGCAAAGATACCGAAGCACTGGCAGGACAATACGCTCAGAATGCCCAGCAGTATGATTGGCGCTGCACCGCCCGGATGCGGGAATCCCAATACATAATAGATGTAGAACTCGAACAGCAGGAAGATGCTCAGGAAGATGAGCGTCTGAGGCAACATCTTACCTGCGATGGCGAGATAAGGATTGTTGTTCGCCATTCGCATCCAGTCTCTGGCTCTGTTGAACTTCAGTTCCGTTCCGATGGAATAAGGGGTGATCAGGAAGATGAACAGCATGATGAGTCCCGGCACCATCACGCTCGACAGATAATAGTTGTAGTTGGCGTAAGGGTTGCCTATCATGTGCAGATCCAAGGTGATAGGCTGCAGGAAGGTCATGATTTCATCGTTCGTCTTTCCCAGTGCCGACAGCTTCGCCATACCTGCCGCTGCGCCTCCCAGGGTAGAAATGGTCTTCAGGTCTCGGAAGAGCAGAGAGCCTGCTGCCAGCGAAACGCTGCTGTAGTAGAAGGAAATCTTAGGCTGTCGGGAAGCCATCAATCCTGCCTCTGTTCCGTTAGGAATCACCAGGAAGGCATAGATCTCGTTCTTCTGGATAGCATGTCTTGCCTCGGCTATGTTCTCATAGTGAGCCACCACCTTGGTGGTCTGGAAAGCGTCGAGCTTGTGCACCAGCTGGCGGGAGGTATGAGTATTGTCCTGGTCAACAATGCCCACAGGCATGTCGGTAGGCACACCTCCCTGCATCAGGGTGGTGAAGAAGATCACCACCACGATGGGAAAGATGACCATGCAGAAGAGATAGATGGGATTCTTCCGCATGATGCCGCACTCTCTACGGGCAATATGATATAATTTCTTAAACATAGAAGTTATTTAATGATGAGTGACATTCCCGGGCGCAATCCCTCCAGCTTGGTGATAGGACGGGCCTTCACCTCGAAAGTCTTGCGGTCGTAGTCGCCATTATCCTTGGTTGCCTTCCAGGTAGCATAGGAGCCCTGGTCTTTCAGGTAGTAAACCTTCATCTTGATTTCCTTGTTGAAGGCTGGCACGAAAGCGGTGAACTCATCGCCCTTGTTCAGTCCCTGGAGATGATCCTCGCGAACATTGAAGGTACCCCACATATCGCTCATGATAGAGATGCTCATGATAGGAGAACCGAGACCCACCAGCTCGCCTACCTTTGGATAGACATTGCTTACCTCGCCCTCGCACTGAGCCACCTGCACGGTCTCCTTCAGGAGATTCTTCACTACATCTACTGCGCTCTTCGAAGCCTGGGTGTTGTTGGCAGCCATGCGCTTCTCCTGCTCGCGGGCACCATTCTTCGCCATCTCATACTGGCTCCTGGCTGCTGCCACCTGAGCCTCTGTAGCCTTGTAGGCTGCAAATGCTTCGTCGCGCTTCTGACCGCTGATAACGCCGTCGTTATAGAGGTTCTGCATGCGGTCGTAAGTCTTCTTGGCAATGGTTGCAGCAGCTTCTGCCTGCTGAACCAGCTGGAAGGCACCCTGAATCTGCTCCTTGCGGGCACCGGCATCGGTCAGGTCCTTCATCGCCTCGGCTGCCGCATTGGTAGCCTGGAGCATCTGCTCCTGCGATTTCATCTCTGGAACTTCGAGGATGGCGAGGGTGTCGCCCACGTGGACGTAGTCGCCCTCCTTGACTCTCAGTTCTACGATGCGGCCTGGCAACTTGCAGGATACTCTGTATTCTGATACTTCTACCTCGCCCTGGATGGTATCGTCCTTCTGCTCAAGCGTGAAGAAGCCGATGATTCCCACGAGTATGACAACTGCCGTAAAACCGATGACGGCGAGCAGTATATTGTTATGCTGTGATTTTTTAGACATATTTTTATCTGAATTTGAATTTTGAAAATGTTATTTTTGTCGTTACTGCAGTTACTGCAGAATACCGAGCGCCTTGTTAAGCCCTACCTGTGTCAGCTTCACGTCGATTTCCGCATCGATCTTCTGGCTCTGTGCCTGCTGCCAGGCAGTCTGAGCAGCCATCACATCGGTAACTTCCATCACTCCCTCCTTGAATCCGAGGTTTGCACATCTCAGGTTCTCATTGGCGCTGTCAATGTTCTTGGTGGCCATGCTGAGCTTCTTCTCAGCTTCCTTCACCTTGAACTGGCTCTGGGTAATCTGGAGATGAATCTTCTCGCGGGTATCGTCGAGGTTCATCTGGGCAATGTTGGTGGCCGCCTTGGATGCACGCACCTTATAGGCACCGTCAAACCAGTTCCATACCGGAATCTGCACGATGACACCAATATTCCATACGCCGGTAAACTTCTTCTGGAAACCATTGAACACATTTGGATTCGAAATAGTGTAGCCGCCGGTCAATGCCACATGAGGCAGATAGACGGCGCGAACCAGATTGGTGGCTTGTTTGGAAATATCGACCGTGTTCTGGAGCATGCGCAATTCCGGACGGGTATTCATCGCAGAATCAGAAGCTGCTACCCGCTGCTGCTCTGTATCCACTGGAGTTCCCGAAAGAGCCAGCGTCTCCTTGTCTTCATCGGCAAGAGTCACTTCCTGGTTCATCGGAATGCCGCAAAGCTGACAGAGAAGCATCTTGGAGAGCATCAGACCGTCTTCTGCCTGGGTAATCTTCATCTCCGCCTCGTTCACCTTCACATCTACCTTCAGGCCATCTGCCTTGGTGGCTACGCCCTGCTGAATCATCTTGTGAACATCATCATTGAGCTTTTTCACCAGGTCTCTGTAGCTGGTGGCGAGCTTGTACTTCTGCTTCAGCGAAACGGCAAGCCAGTAAGCCTGGTCTATGCTGTAGAGAGTCTTCTGGGTCTGCATGTCGAGATCATTGTCTGCTATCTGCTCACCGATGTCTGCAATCTTGTTGGCAGCCAGGATGGCGCCGCCCATATAGATAGGCTGGCGGAGCATCACGCTACCAGCCCACATGTTGCGGGTGTCGGTGCGGAAAGCATCTACCACGCTCTGTCCGATGGCATTGCCCTGCTGCTGGATAACGCTTCCTTTCTCGTTGAGCAATCCTCCGATTTTCTGTGCCTGTTCAGGGGTGAGCATTCCCTTGCTTACCAAATCGGTCATTATGTCGTTGGCATTGCCGGTGATTCCACCTACGATATTGGAACCTAAACTACTGAATGCTGACTTCTGACCATCATTGAGCAAAGAGATTTCTCTGCTGAACCATTCATATCCGCCCATGGCATCTACCTTTGGCAAATATTTCGTGCGCGCCGATTTCTTCAGGTTGGTCGCCACGTCCTTCTTGAGCTTTGAGGCATTGATCTGCTTATTGTTGCGTAGCGCCATCGCACGACAACTGTCGAGGTTCAGAACCATCGTTTGAGCCTCGGCTGCAGTCATTGCTCCCATCAGCATGATAAGAGTTAATATTTTTTTCATTCCTTTACTATAATATTATAATATCGGTGCAAATTTATGGAAATATTCGCAAACCACAAAGGATTTTTTATTATCAAATCTTTAAGAATCGAAAAATGCCTTACATTATGGAAAAATGGAACATTCTTCTATTCAAATTCAACAATGATTTCTCCTTCCCAGTCGGGATTTACGGTGAATCCCAGGTTTCCTTTTCCGGAATCATCATCTTCTTTCTGGTCAGGGTCGGAGATGGTATGATCTTTGATGCTGATATTGCTCTGGGTGATGTTGTTGCATTTCACCGGGATGCCTTCCTTGGAATATTCCTTGATGCTCTGAGCATCTGCATCCAGGATGTTGATGGTCATTTTCAATCCCTTGTTCTCTTCGCGAGGGAAGGTATAGACCGAATAATCCCTTTTGCCTTCCTGAAGCTTGAAGCTTTCGGTCTGCCGGCTTTGTACGCATCCATAACCCGTTACGGCGTCAAGGGTGCTGCTGCCTCCCGTATAGTAAAACTTGATGCTGTGCGCCTCGGCGGGGATGGTGGCGTCGGTGATATGGACCTTAAACTGTGCCACGGCTCTATTCAGCAGGATGTAATCATCCGTATCCTCTCCATCTATCACATTGAAAGTGCCGTAATAGAAGAAGGTATCGGTCATCTTGTTCTTGTAGAATTTCACTTTCTCTGGGGAACTGATCGTACAGTTGCCGCTTCCGTTGTGGCCGATGGCAACCATTCGGTATTTTCCCGCATCCAGATTAATCCCGATATCATCGTAGCCGTCTTCTGCTTTCAGATTCAGGGTCTTCACCTTTTCCTCTCCATCAAAAATGGCGATGGAGAGCCGGGAGCAGTAATCTTCTAGAGGCTTTCCCTCTATTTCCTCATCTCCTTCATCCAATCCGTCTTCATCTCCTTCTTCCTCATCTCCGGAATCTCCTTTTCCGCTTCTTGTTCTCGTAGAATTGTTTTTCTGAATGGAACTGTTGGATTGTTGTGACTTCTTTGCCACGGACGCATGGATGATTACATTGGCGTTTGCGTCATGTGAATTGGTACCCGAATCATCGAGTGCAAACTTTTCGCATGAAGTAAGCGTAGCTACTAGCATCAGCAAGAGGGATGCCAGCCAGACATAGGTCTTCTTCTTCATATCACTAAGCTTTTAGTTTGCTTTCTATGCGTGGTGCAAGACGTTTTCTTGCGCATGAAAGTCGCTGCAAATATACGCTTTTTCTGCGAAAATGGCAAGGATATTTAAAAAAAACTGCATATCTTTGGCTAATTATCTGTTTTTTCGTATATTTGCACCCGTTTTTTCAGCGAGAAGAATCATTTGTATCTATATATAATAAGGTACGCGCGAGAGAAATGATAAATACGGCATGGTATTTACATGATAAGGATTTGGGTTTAAATAATAAGGAACAAGATATATTTATGGATAAGAAGATAAAAGCATTGTTTTTCGACATCGACGGCACGTTGGTGAGTTTTAAGTCTCACAGGATTCCGCAGAGTACTGTGGATGCTTTGGAGCAGGCTAAGAAGAATGGGGTAGAGGTGTATATTTCTACGGGACGCCCCAAGCAGATCATCAATAACCTCGGTCAGATAGAGCATCTCATCGATGGTTACATCACAGCCAATGGGGCTCGCTGCTTTGTGGAGGATACATTGGTGAGCCAGCACGCCATCCTTCCTTCTGACGTGAAGAAAATCATCGAGGCAGCTGATAGAGACAACTATCCTGCCATCGTGGTAAGCGAGAGCCGTTTTGCCATTCATCATTATACCGACGAGGTTTATGAAATCTTCTGCAAGGGATTGGGAGTAGATAGCAGTATCTTCATCACGGATGTAGATGCTTTGGGCGATGAGGCCATCTTGCAGGTCACTCCTTTCTGCACCGTAGAGCAGGAAGCGCTCCTGATGCCTACGCTCGCAAACTGTACTTCCGGAAGATGGCACCCTGCCTTTACTGATATTACGGCGCGTGGAGCCGATAAGGGAAAGGGGCTCCACGCAATGGCTGATTATCTCGGCTTGAACATTGAAGAAACTATGGCGTTCGGTGATGGTGGCAACGACATCTCTATCATCAAGGAGGCAGGTGTAGGTGTGGCAATGGGCAATGCTGGTGAAGAATTGAAGCTGGTAGCCGATTACATTACGACTCATGTGGATGAAGATGGAGTGAAAAATGCCCTCATCAAGTATGGTGTTATTTAAAATAGATGAGGATTTTGATTCCGATTCTAAATGGAAGCAGATGGGTGTCTTTCGTTTTGTTATAGAATATAAGGTAAGCGTGGTGTTTTGTTTGAAAACATCACGCTTATCTTTTGTTTTGAAAACCGTCTGTTTGTCTGATGCTTTCTTGAAAACGTGTCTTTTTGTAGATTAAAGTGCTTTAAAACTGTCGAAAAGTAGGGAAATATGCGGAAAATATACAAAAAGTAGAAGGAAAATGGTTTTAGGTAGCATTTTGTTAGCTAAAAATTTGTTTATTTTATAAAAAGTATGTATCTTTGCATCCGATATTTGTAAGTTGTTAAATTTAAGAGAGAGAAATTATGACAAAAAGACTAACCATGTTAATGGGAGGGCTTGTTCTTTCAACAGGAATGGTTCTCGCGCAGACTACTGTTACAGGTAAGGTTGTTTCTCAGGAAGACGGTGAGCCAGTGATTGGCGCATCTGTTAAAATCGCAGGAACAAAGACTGGTACAGTGACCGATGTGGATGGTAACTTTACTCTGCCAAATGCAAGTAAGGATGCTGTTCTCGAAGTTACTTATCTTGGTATGGAGCCAAAGAAAGTAAAAGCTTCTGCTAAGATGAAGATTATGCTGGTTGCTGACTCAAGAAACCTTGATGAGGTTGTTGTTACTGCGATGGGTATTTCCCGTTCTAGTAAGGCTTTGGGATATTCTGCTGCTGTTGTGGGCGGTGAGAAAATCTCTGAGTCTCGTACCAACGACGTTATGTCTAGTCTTGCAGGTAAGGTAGCTGGTGTGCAGATTTCTTCAACATCTTCTGACCCAGGTTCTTCTAATTCTGTCATCATCCGTGGTGTCAGTTCATTGTCGGGTAACAACCAGCCTTTGTATGTTGTTGATGGTGTGCCATTGAATAACTCTACTGTTTCCAGCAGTAATAACTTGGTAAGCAGTAATAGCTTGGACAATGGTTATGATTTTGGTAACGGTGCCAATGCAGTAAACCCTGATGATGTTGCCAGCATGACCATCCTGAAGGGTGCTGCCGCAACTGCACTTTATGGTAGCCGTGCTGCCAATGGTGTTGTGTTGATTACTACCAAGAGTGGTAAGAAGCAGAACAAGGGTATTGGTGTTGAGTATAATGGTGGTTTGCAGTTTGAGTCTGTGCTTCGCTTGCCTCAGCTCCAGAACGAGTTCGGTATGGGATGGTATGGTGACAAGACTGATATCGAGAATGGTTCTTGGGGACCAGCTTTCGATGGCTCAACCTTGAAATATGGTAATGTTTATGATAACTCTCAGAAACTGAAGAGCTATCTTCCTATAAAGAACAATGTCAAGGACTTCTTTGACACGGGTCTTCGCTACAGCAACAGTGTATCTTTCAATGGTGCAACTGATGCTAGTAATTTCTTCTTGAGTCTTTCTTAGATTCATGATGATGGTATTATCCCTACTGATGCGGATAGTTACAACAAATATACATTCTCTGGTCGAGCTTTCACAAGATCAAGAATGTAACATTGAGCATGTCTGCCAACTATGCTTATCAGAAGAACAACTTCGTGACTACTGGTCAGAAGACGGGTTCTATGTATAATGCCATCATGCAGACTCCTCGCGATATCAGTATCGTAGAGATGAAGGACTTGAATGATCCATTCAATACGCCAGGTTATTACTATACTCCTTATGGTGTAACCAACCCATACTATATCTTGAATAACTACAAGAATGAGTATGAGTCTGAACGTTTCTATGGTAAGTTGCAGTTTGACTGGGATATCTTCACCGATTTGAAGTTCTCTACCCGTTTCGGTCTTGATACAACTACTGGTGATCATAACACCGGTGAACCAAACATGTCTGCACTTTATGCAAACACTCCAAACTGGGCGGATGCATTGAAGTCATTGACAGGTTCTGTAACTGAGCAGACTGAGCGTCGCCGCGAGATGGACTTCAATGCAATGTTCAATTACACCCATAAGTTCATCGATAAGTTGGATGTAAACGCAGCTCTCGGTTTCAATGGTAATGAGCGTAAATACACATACTTGTATGGTGCAGTTACTAATTTGACTATACCTACTTATTTCAACTTGACAAACTCTTCTGAGAAACCAACTCTTGATCAGTATCAGTCACTTCGTCGCTTGATGGGTGCATATGGTCAGGTCGAACTCGGATGGGACGATTGGGCTTATTTGACAATGACCGCCCGTAACGACTGGTCTTCAACTCTTCCTAAGGGTAACCGCTCATTCTTCTATCCTGGTGTAACAGGTAGCTTCGTGTTCTCTAAGTTCCTGTCTCCTGAGGCTCAGAAGATCGTGACTTTCGGTAAGTTCCGTGCTGCTTGGGGTAAGACTGGTAATGATGCCAGCGTATATATGACAAACTCTGTCTATGCTCAGGCTTCAGCTAATACTTCAGGCTGGGGTTCTAGTAAATTCCCATTCACCAATGGTAACTACAATGCTTATACCAAGGGCAATACTCTGGGTAGTAATACTTTGAGTCCTGAGATGACTACAGAGTTTGAGTTTGGTTTGAACATGGCATTCTTGCAGAACCGTATTTCATTTGATGTTTCATATTACGACAGAAACTCAGACAAGCAGATCTTCTCTTTGAATATGGATCCAGCTTCTGGTTACACATATCAGAACATGAACCTTGGTAAGATTCGCAACCGTGGTATTGAGGCTTTGGTAAGCGTAACTCCTATTAAGACCAAGGATTTCAAATGGGATCTCTCTTGGAACTTCACCAAGAACAAGAGTAAGGTAATTTCTTTGCCTGAGGAACTCGGCGGTGAATCTGTTATCTATGGTTTCTCTGGCGGTACTTCTCTCTATGCTATCGTAGGTGAGGAACTCGGTGTGTTCAAGGCTTATACTTCTAAGCGTGATGACCAGGGACGTTTGATCGTAGATGCAAATGGTCTTCCTCAGAAGACTGATAAGCAGGAAATTGTAGGTAGCATGAACAGTAAGTATCAGATGGGTATTTCTAATACCTTGTCTTATAAGGGTGTCAGCCTGTCATTCGACTTTGATATCCGTAAGGGTGGTGTGATGTTCTCTCGTACCAAGAATATTACATACTTCACCGGTAATGCTATCCAGACAGCATACAACCATCGTAACCCATGGATTATTCCAAATTCTGTGGTTCAGTCTGGTACAGATGCTAATGGTGCTCCTATCTATACAGAGAATACTACTGCTCTGACACCAACCAATATCTACAACTATTGGAACAATGGTGCTGATAACTACGATGCAGAATTCTTGGTTGACAAGAGTTATGTAAAGCTTCGTTCTGTAGTTCTCTCTTGGGATTTGCCAAAGGCTTGGTTGGCTAAGACATTCTTGACTGGCGTTAAGGTTTCTGTCTTCGGTAACAATCTCTTCCTCTGGACACCTTCTAGCAATACATTCATCGACCCAGAATCAAGCTCATTCGGTAACGACTTGTCTGGTAACTTCGGTGAGTATTCTGCTAACCCAAGCTCACGCAAGATGGGTTTCAATGTTTCTGTTAAATTCTAAAGGTGGATCATTTATGAAAAAAATATTATTATATAGTGCAGCTTGCCTCTTGGCGCTTTCTAGCTGCGATATGGATATCAATGAGAATCCAAACTATCCTGCTTCTGGTGATATTACACCTTCATTGGAGTTCCCTGCTGTGCAGAATGCCATAGCTGCGGTTCCTGGTGATGCGATGTTCGCCTATGGTGGCTATTTTGCTCAGTATTTTGAGCAGCGTCCTGAGTATAATCAGTATAACGACATTGCTGAGCTTCACTTTGATGAGGCTTCTCAGCTCTTCGACCGTTGCTATAGTACCATCTATGCCGGTGCGATGACTGATATCAAGGATATTGAAAGTAAGACTACCAATACAGCCAACCTCTATGTCTGCAAGGTAATGACAGCTTTGGCTATGCAGTATATGGTAGATGCTTGTAGCGATGCTCCTTATACAGAGGCTTGTCAGGGTAGCTCTAATCCTAATCCGGTTTGGGATGATGGTCAGAGTGTTTATGAGAATGTTTTGAAGGCAATGGATGAAGCAGAGGCAGCTATTGCAGCTTCTGACAACATCGATATGACCGACCCTATGTTCAGCAAGAATCTGGATAGCTGGAAGCGTTTTGCCAATGCCCTCCGTCTTCGTATGTATATGCGTCTGATTGATGCAAATGTAGATGCTGCTAATTATACAGCCAAGGCTAAGGCTATCGTGGCTAATGGTATCCTCCCGGTTTCTGATGTAGTATTTAATGTATATAGCAATGCAGAGGGACAGTATAATCCTTGGTATAGTAATATCTTCTCTTTGAATGCAAACAATTTCTGTGCTGCATATCCATTGGTAACCTACTTCAATGCTACCAACGACCCTCGTGAAGCCTATGCTTTGAACAAGGCTGCTGCAAGTGGAAAGTATGTAGGTGAGATTCCTGGTGCAAAGACTAAGTATTTGGAATGGGATGGTACTAAGTTGATGGATAAGGATGTAAGTCTCGTTAATACCGAGGTTGCCAAAGCTATGCCGGTTTATCTCTTTACTCTTAGCGAGGTTGAGTTCCTGAAGGCCGAAGTTGAGTTGCGATTCAACAATGATGAGGCTGCTGCCAAGGCTGATTATGAGGCTGCTGTTGAGAATGACTTCTTGTCTCGTCAGGTTGCAGGCTACTCTGATTTCATTGCGGGTGATAAGGTAAACTTTGACAAGCAGGCTACCAA
Source organism: uncultured Prevotella sp. (assembly GCA_900557035.1). Taxonomy (GTDB): domain Bacteria; phylum Bacteroidota; class Bacteroidia; order Bacteroidales; family Bacteroidaceae; genus Prevotella. Next base: position 22,250 of record USRA01000027.1, read on the forward strand.
GGAAGATAAGTTGAAGCTGATCTATATGCAGAAGTGGGTTGCTTTGTTCTATCGTAATCACTTTGAGGCTTGGTCTGAGCAGCGTCGTACTGATGTTCCTGCCGTGTCTTCTGCTTCTGCTGAGAAGGTTCACAAGGATCCTACAAGCTATACTGCTGGTAATCTGATTGTGCCTGCTGTTAATTACTATGGTAAGAACGGCTTGTGCAAGCGTATGCCTTATCCTTCATCTGCACGTCAGTTGAACAAGAATACTCCTGCAGTTAAGACTTTGGCAGATCCTGTATTCTGGGACGTAAAGTAATCAATAGGTACTTTTATTCATTCATTATATAAAGATAAAAGATATGAAAAAGATATTGTTTTTGGCCTTGATGCTCAGCATGACAGCTGTTGGATTTACTTCTTGCAGCGACGATGAGGAGTTTACTGATTCAAGGATTACATATTATCCTGTTTTGGAAATCCAGGGTGATGACTTTGTTCAGGTGCCTATCGGTACAGCTTATAGTGAGCAGGGATGTAAAGCTACATTGAATGGAGAGGATTACTCTTCTAAGGTAGTAACTTCTGGTACTGTAGATGCTTCTAAGGCTGGTTTGTATTACATCACTTATTCAGCAACAAATGCTGATGGCTTCTCTGTATCTACTACTCGTACGGTAGCTGTCTGTGATCCAACCATTACAACAGATATGTCGGGTACTTATACTCTTCAGGCTGGTTCTCATCGTGATTATCACAAAGATGATGGTTCTGTAGCTACTACAGCTTTCTCTGGTTATACCGTTAAGGTTACTAAGGCTGCACCTGGCATCTTCTATGTAAGTGATATGATGGGTGGTTACTATGACCAGAAAGCAGGTTATGGTTCAAGCTACGCAATGACAGGTTACTTCCAGTTGTTGGCTGATAATTCTCTGGTCTTGCTTTCTAGTTCTGTGGAAGGTTGGGGCGATTCTGCTACTGGCTTTAAGGATGGAAAGTATGATCCTGCTACAGGAGAAATCTCTTACGTAGTGAATTATGCCAAAACAATGGACTTTACCATCTCATTGAAGTAATAAAAAATAAGATTTTAAAGGAATAAGATTATGAAGAAATATATTTCAATGTTTATGTTCGCCTTGCTGGGCTGCTTCGCTCTTGTGTCTTGTGATACTGAGACTGATGAGTCGGCTGGTGGAACTGCCGTTGAGCAGATGGCGGGTATTTGGGATGTACAGGTTGATGCTGTAGATGAAAATGGTAATGTTTTGTATGAAGATCCGTATGGATTGGGTACCATTACAGTGAATACCTACAATACTGCGGCCAATAGTGATAAGGAAATGTGGTTGCAGGATGCTGGCTTCTGGGGCGTCCAGATGAAAGTGAATGTAGATTATGCTGCCAAAACTTTCTCTGCAGCTGCTGGTTCTAGCTATAATCCTTCTAATGCTGAGGCTGGTAATGTTGAGTTGCTCGAAGGTCAGGTGTTATTGAATCAGGGAAAGAACCTTCATGGACTTCCTTGTGATAGCATCTGCTACAAGGTTAAGTTCAGCGATGATGATAATGCTTTGACTTATCGCATCTCAGGAGTTAGACATTCTGGCTTCTATGAATAATAGATTAAACTCTATTTAAATAATAAATGGATATAATATAAGGCAAAGTGATTTGCCTCGTTGTTGACCAAGTCAACACTTATATCTCTCTCGTCTTGGGGACTGGCAGTGGCCGGTCCCCTTTTTTGGTTATAGGATGGAAGGTAAAAAATCGTTCAAAAAGGAGTACTTTTCTGCATTTTAATGACTACAAGGGGGGTAGGGTTTGGTAGTTTCTGGAAAATGTTGTAATTTTGCAGCATCATCTTGTAATTGTCAACTAACAAATTAAAAATAAATGAAAAAGAAATTATCTACAGTACTTCTGGCTTTGGCTGCTTTCATGCCAACGACAGCACAGAATTTAGTAAAGGGTGATTATGGTTATCTCTATTGTCACATGAGTGATAAGGGAGAGTGGACCGCGTATGCAGTATCTCGTGATGGCTACAACTATCAGGACATTATTGATGGTAAGCCAATCTTCGATCCTGCTGAGCATGCGCGTATCGAAGGGGGAACCCGAGACGCCTATATCACCCGAACCCATAATGGAAAGGGATATATTATGGTGACCACGGATATGTGTGTGGCAAAAAGCCATAAGTGGGATAACTATGGTATCGATCTCTTGAAGAGTGATGATCTAATTCACTGGACCAGTGTAACTTTCGATTATCGTAAGGGTATGCAGAATTTCTGTGATGCAGCTACCGCTCAGTCTCCTTACAAGGATTGGAGTACCATCAACCGTGTCTGGGCTCCTCAGATATTCTGGGATCCTGACTATCGTTGGGAAAATGGTGAGAAGGGTGGATACATGATCTATTATTCTATGCTTAATCGTGCGGAGGAAAAATACGATCGAATGTATTATAGCTATGCTGACAAGTCTTTCACCAAGATTACTACTCCAAAGCTTCTTTTCGATTGGGGGTATGCTACCATTGATGCTGACATCAACTTCTTGAAGAGCGATGGTCTTTATCACATGCTTATCAAGAAGGAAGGTGGAAAACCTGGTATCTATACTGCTACCAGCAAGCATTTGAACCACGGATGGGGTGAACCGGTAGAGGATGACTACGTAAGTTTCGAAGGTAAGAAGAATTGCGAAGGTAGCTCTGCCTTCCAGTTGATGGGCGATGATACCTGGCGTGTAGCTTATATCCAGTATAGCGATCAGCCTAAGCACTATCGTATCTGTAAGGCAGATAAGTATCTCCGCAATTTCTCAGATCCTGTTGATATCAAGGGCGTAACGGGTCCTCAGCATGGTAGCTTTATGCGAATTACCAAGAAAGAGTATCAGCGACTCCTGAAATGGGACAAGGAGTTGAAGGCAAGTCATTGATAGATAAAATAACTTCCCCCGCTGCTCTTGCAGTATTTGCTTAAGTATTGTTATGTGCCTATATATAATAAGGAGAAAGATCTGTTTTAGAGCTTTGTTGTGTTTATGAATGTTAAATTCGAAAGAAAAATGCAACTTTCTTCTCGAAAAATTTGGTGGAATGAAAAATAGTTAGTACTTTTGCACTCGCTTTTGAGAAATCAAGTATTACTCTAAGCAACTAAAGAAAGAGTTCTTTGAAAGATTTTACATAAACAGACAAGTAGTACAAGAAGC
>USRA01000028.1 GCA_900557035.1 uncultured Prevotella sp.
GAGTCGGAACACAAAGTGTCACCGAGCGTGTCACCATCCGTTTCAACTGGAATGCCTCTACCACCATCCATAAAGGCATCAGGTATTTCAAGCGAGTGCTGACCGACGGTCCGGTTTCCCGTATCAACTTCTGCACCATTCCAGAAAGAGATATCGGTGAGGACATTCCCGTCTATGGAACCTATGATGAGGAATTCAGAAATTCTCTGAAACCTTACATTGATAATCTCTGTATGGCTTCGGGTCTGGTGGAGTGCAAGGAGGCTTTTCATCTTGCCGAGGTGCTGAAGGATGAGAATGCGGAATTCTCCCGTCTGTCGCAGGACAGAGTCTATGAGAATCTGAGCTTCCGTGCCAACGTAATCGGCTATCTGAAGGCATGTGTGCTCTATGTGGCGAACGGTTACCAGTGGGAGCCGGAGATTGAGGATTTCATCCGCTGGAGCGAGCGTTACGACCTCTACTGCAAGATGCGTTTCTTCGGCGATGCCATCAAGAAGGCGGAGCGTGACGGAGATCAGGAAAGCAAGAAGGGACCTGCGAGCATCCTGGCATTCCTGCCCGAAAAGTTCAGCTATCAGCAGGTGGAAAGTCTGCGTTTGAAAAACGATATGAATGCCAAGGGTACTGCCAAAATGCTGAGAAACTGGCTACATCGTGGGTATATCGAGAAAGAAGAAAGTGACTCAGTGACTCAGAAACTCAGTGACTCAGTTTATTTCAAGACCCATTCCAAGAGTGGAGAATGAATCTCATCAGGAAAATATTCCTGAAAATAATGAATGGAAAAATCTATTGTATATGGAAATTGTTTTAGAGCGTATAGCGAAGAAGAATACTTATACCATCGGCCGACTGTATCTGTTGGCTGATGGTGATGTGAAGCGCAAGGCGCTGTCCGGCAAGACTGCCGGCGACAAGCGCAGTTTCGAACATACTTTCGACTTGAAGAAGTTGTCTAAGGACAGCTACTTCTGTGACACCCTGGAACCTACGTGGCGCAACCTGAACGGGATAGCGCTGAAGCCCGAGGAAGTGAATGCCAAGTACAGCCGTCAGAGCGGCAAGGTGGCAAGAAAGATTCCGGGTCATACTGCCATCCCCGAGGGCTCGTATCGTGTACTCATCACCAAGTCGCCCCGATTCAAGGAGTGGCTGCCGTATGTGCAGGGTGTACCCGGTTTCGAGGGTATCCGTATCCATGCCGGCAACTATCCTGACGATACCCAGGGCTGCATCCTGGTGGGCGAGAACAAGGTGAAGGGCATGGTGGTGAACTCCCGCATCTGGCTCCATCGTCTGATGAAGCGCATCCAGGCGGCGGAGGATCAGGGAGAAGGCATCTGGATTACCATCATCTGATATCGTATAACCGTATGAAAAAAGCGGCAGCCGTATCTTCGGTTGCCGCTTCTTCTACGTTTATCGCTTTTTTACAAGCTTTGTCTCTTTTCCAATCCTTATTCAGCATCCTCAGCCTTCTTGCGGCGGGAAATGCGCTTGCGCTTTGGCTTCTCCTCAGCATTCTGAGTCTCGATCTTCACACCTGCCAACTCTGGGTCGATGAGGATACGGCCGCAGTACTCACAAGGGATGATCTTCTTGTGCATCTTGATATCCAACTGGCGCTGAGGTGGAATCTTGTTGAAGCAACCACCACATGCATCACGCTGCACGTAAACGATACCCAGACCATTGCGGGCACCCTTGCGGATACGCTTGAAGCTGGCGAGCAGACGTGGCTCAATCTTCTTCTCAAGCTCGAGAGCCTTCTCCTTCAGGCGCTCCTCCTCCTCGTGAGTCTCCTCCAGGATGTCTTCCAGCTCAGCACGCTTCTCTACCAGTCCGTGCTCCAGGTCAGCCTTCTTCTCCTCAGCCTTGTGAAGGTCGAACTCGCGCTCGCGCATCTTAGCCATGCCCTCGCGGATCTTCTTGTTGCAAAGCTCGATTTCCAACTCCTGGAACTCGATCTCCTTGCTCAAGGTATCATACTCGCGGTTGTTGCTCACGGTATCGAGCTGCGCATGATAGCGCTCCAGGCTAGCCTGTGCATCAGCAATCTCGTTCTGCTTCTGGTAAACAGCATGGTCGAACTGCTCGATTTCGCGCTGGATGTTCTCGATACGAGTGGTGAGACCGGCGATATCATCTTCCAAGTCCTGAACTTCGAGAGGAAGCTCACCACGCAACTCGCGGTTCTCGTCGATGCCCGACAAGGTTACCTGAAGCTGGTAAAGAGCCTTCAACTTCTCTTCAACTGTCAAATCTGTAGGATCTTTCTTTGCCATAATTTCTTTATTTTATCTTTAAACCTTTATTGTTCTTTTAAAGCTTTTGCCCTTACAGGGCGCATGGGGACATCAACCATTATGGGGGATATCAACCATTATGGGGCTATCATCTCATCTTATAGATAGATGATGGGATTGGTATTGATCTCCGAGATGCAGCACTTGGCATCTGGGAAATGAGAGAGGATGATGCTGCGGAAGATTTCGCTGGTGAACTGCTCACTCTGATAGTGGCCGATGACGCAGATCTGAATCTCCTGCTCATGACCGAAATACTCGTGGTAGCTCATCTCGCCCGTGATGAAGGCATCGGCTCCTGCCGCAATGGCATCGCCCAGCAGGAACGAACCCGAACCGCCGCAGAGCGCCACCTTGCGGATAGGGCGACGCAAGAGCTGGTTGCACTGCACGCACTCCACACCGAAACGCTCCCTGATCAGCAATACCAGGTCGTCGGCAGCGATACCCTCGGCGAAATGCTCCTTCACCTCATCCGAAAGCCTGCCAGCCTGGGCAGCCTTCAGGATATCCTCGTCAGAGATCTCTCCTATTACGCCGCTGCCGCCCTTCACGCCATCCACTTCCTTCTCGCCACCGAAAAACTGCACGTTCTTCAGGCCCAGCTTCTCGGCAATCTTGAAGTTCACTCCGCCTGCCGCTGCATCCATGTTGGTATGCATGGAGACGATGGTAACATCATTCTTGATCGCCTTGCGAACGGTGCGCTGCACATAGTTCTCATCCGATATCCTGGAAAGCTTTCTGAAGATGAGCGGATGATGGCTTACGATGAGGTTGCAGCCCTTCTGGACCGCCTCTTCTACCACCGCCTCAGTGACGTCAAGACACAACAATGCCCCTGACATTTCTACCGCCTCTGTCAATCCAACTTGCAGGCCGGCATTATCATATCCTTCCTGCAAGGGCAGAGGCGCGTAATGTTCAAGGGCATCAACTACTTCTCTTATTTTCACGCTCCTAATATGTCTTATTTTATAATTTAGGCTGCAAAGTTACGCATTTCTCACGAAATTAGCAAGCGTTTCACTAAAAATTTTCAAAAAATTATGTAAGTTGCCGATTTTTTTAGTATATTTGCACGCATAAAACATTAAAAATACAAAAGCTTATGCATCACTCAATATTACCTTGCGATTTCGCACTTCCCGCGGAATGGGAACCACAGAGCGCCATCATGCTCACGTGGCCACACGGCGGAACGGACTGGAAGCCGTATCTGAGACAGATAACCAACACGTATCTGCAGCTCGCAGATATCATCACCCGCTACGAAGACCTGCTGGTGGTGACACCTATCCTGGAAAGCACCCAGAGAATGCTCGCCGAAAAGCTGTCGGAGGGACAGATGAGCCGCATTCACCTCTACGAGATGGATACCAACGATACCTGGGCGCGCGACCACGGACCTATCAGCATGGTTTCGCGCGGCAGACACAATTCGCACATCATCCCTATCCATCTGCTCGACTTCAAGTTCAACGGATGGGGCGAGAAATTCGCATGGAAGAAGGACAATGCCATCAATCTGCAGCTCTACTATCAGGGAGCCTTCAATGCGGCACTGGAAAACCACCAGGGCTTCGTGCTCGAAGGCGGAAGCATAGAGAGCGACGGCAGGGGTACGCTCTTCACCACATCGCAGTGCCTGCTGGCGCCTCACCGCAACCAGCCTTTAACACGCGAGAACATCGACAGCCTGCTCAGGAATTTCTTCCATGTAAGAAATGTGGTATGGCTCGACCATGGTAATCTGGTGGGTGATGACACCGACGGACATATCGACACCATCGTGAGAGTGGCTCCGCACGACACCTTATTATATGTAGGGTGTGATGATGCGGAAGATGAGCAGTATGAGGACTTCCAGGCGCTGGAGAAGCAGCTGCAGAAGCTCTTCACCTACGAGGGATACCCTTACCGACTGCTGAAGCTGCCGATGCCGGATGCCATCTATGACGAGGGCGACAGACTGACTACAGACAGGAACAGCAAGGGAGACAGACTGCCTGCCACCTATGCCAACTTCCTGATTCTGAACGGTGCCGTGATTTATCCTACTTACAACCAGCCTGAGAAGGACGAGGAGGCGAAGCGACAGATTCAGCTTGCCTTCCCAGACAGAGACGTGATAGGAGTAGATTCGCTCACCATCATCCGACAGCACGGAAGCATCCACTGCCTCACCATGCAGCTGCCGGAGGGGGCTATCAGATAAAGTATTAGAAAAAAACACAGACATAAATGAAACTCGGATTATTACAACTTCACATTACGGCGGACATCGCCGACAACAAGACCCGACTCGCCGAGGGCATCATCGACCTGGCGAAGCGTGGCGCAGAACTCATTGTATTGCAGGAACTTCACAACACGCTCTACTTCTGCCAGGTAGAAGATGTAGAGAATTTCGACCTTGCCGAACCGATACCTGGTCCATCTACCGAATTCTACGGCAAGCTTGCCAAGGATCTGGGCGTGGTGATCGTTACTTCGCTCTTCGAGCGCCGTGCTCCGGGGCTGTACCACAATACGGCTGTGGTGATAGAGAAGGACGGAAGCATAGCCGGAAAGTACCGCAAGATGCACATTCCGGATGACCCTGCCTACTACGAGAAGTTCTACTTCACCCCTGGCGACCTCGGCTTCAAGCCGATACAGACTTCTGTGGGCAAGCTCGGCGTACTGGTATGCTGGGACCAGTGGTATCCGGAGGCTGCCCGACTGATGGCGCTGCAGGGCGCAGACATCCTGCTCTACCCTACTGCCATCGGCTATGCCACCTATGATACCGAGGAGGAGCAGCAGCGCCAGCGTGAGGCGTGGACTACCGTGATGAGAGGCCATGCCGTGGCAAACGGTTTGCCGGTAGTGGCTGTAAACCGAGTGGGATTCGAAGCTGACCCAAGCGGTCAGACCGGCGGAATCCAGTTCTGGGGCAGCAGTTTCGTGGCAGGTCCTCAGGGCGAGCTTCACTATCGTGCGAGCGATGACGAGGAAGAGAGTCTGGTGGTGGATATCGACCTGAAGCACAGCGAGGATGTACGCCGCTGGTGGCCATTCCTGCGCGACCGCCGCATCGAGAACTATGGAGATATCACGAGAAGATTCATAGATTAAGGGAAGTTAGAGAGAAATTAAGGAAAAGTTAAGATTGGATTTTCAGGATAATGGAGAATTTGGAAGTGATAGTGGTTCTGTTCATCTGAATGCTACAACTTAACATTAAAAGAAAGTATGAGAAAAAATAAAATGATAAAAACCAGCCGACTCCTGCTGCTCACCATGGCGCTCGGAGGCTTTACTAATCCTACACTGGCGGCACCGATAGAACACATCGGCGACCGCTACATCATGCACGTATCAGAAATGGAACTCACAGGCGAGGAATCGCTTCTCGATGTGCTGATGATGTGCCCCGAAGTCATTACGATGGACGGCAACAACATCATCGGCGGTGATCCTTTCGCCCATCTCTACGGCAAGTTCGTCATCCGCATCGACAACCAGGAATATGGTCTCGACTACGCTACCCTGCTCCATCATTTCAAGGCGAGGGAGATAGAGAGCATCAAGGTTTGCCAGAACTCTGAGGTGATGAAGGGATGCAGCAGTCTGAAAAAGGTGATTGACATCACCCTGCGCAAGGGTGAGAACGGAGTGAGCGGAAGAGTAGGTCTCTTCGGCGACACCTATGGCGGCGGAAAGGGCATCGTGAGCGTATTGAGCCAGCAGGACAAGCTGCGCATCCTGACCCACGTAGAGGGCAACATGCAGCGCACATCCAACAGTCTGGGCGATAATCCAAACGAAGGCTCAAGCCTCATCAATCACTATTCGCACGAGGGAGCCAAGATGAACATCCTCTGGACTCCTACCGAAAAGGACATGCTGGAAGTGGATGCGATGCAGACCTACACCCGAAACCATTTTACCGGTACGCCAGCCGACTATGTACGCGCCTACCATCTCCAGGCAGACTATACCCGCCTGCTGGGCGAGAAGGGAGCGAGCATCCTCTTTACCCTGGGTGCCGAGAACATCAGCGACAACGGCGGAAATGCGGCAGATGCCAGTGCAGCACCTTATCGCAACCATGCCACCTATCCGTTTATGGTAGTGGAATATGCTACTCCGGTGATTTCCGAGAATCTCTGGCTTACAGCCGGTTTCGAGGGCGGACTGTCTATCGAGAAGAACTGTGTGGCTGATTACATCAACCACTCCAACTATCAGGACCTGTATGCTCAGCTGGATTATACCATCGGCAAATGGGGCTTCATGGTGGGCGACCGATTCCGCACCATCAATTTCCGTCCGAAGCAGATTGCCACAGAAAAGTCCTGGAAGCACAGTACCCACAACCATAGCTACACGGTGAGCGTATATCACAACTTTGCACCGGGCCATACCCTGCAGGGCACATTCTGCCGCCGAATCTTCAATGCCGATTTTGGCGATTTCATTACTGCAGGCGACATGGAGGGGGCTTGGCGTCCATACTACACCAAGGACATCAGCGAGCGCCTCGCCTACGTGGCTGAGCTGAAGCATACCTACAGCAAGCCGAATCTCGTGGTAAGCAGTTCTATCAAGAATATCCATCAGGATCTTCCGGGTGTAGATCGCGACAACACACTGGGCATCGGAACTACAGCCTTCTGGCATAAGGGAATGCTGAGGATTACCGCCGGAGTGAATTACTTCTGGGAAAAGGCTGAGATTTTCGGAGGCGAAGAAGGAATGAACTCTAAAACCAGCAAATACAGCAATTTTGCGATATTCAAGCTGGCTCCGCAGTTGTCATTGCCTGCTGGCTGGCGCCTGACATCCAATATGATCTGGTGCACCCGTCGCCACACGCTTACGCCAGCCTATACGCCAGCCAATCTCTATGCCGAGGTGGGCGTGTATAAGAACATAGGCAAGCATCTTACTCTGGAAGGCAGGTTCCACGATATTGCCGGTCAGCATTTCGGCAACCGTGCAGCCACCATAGGTTTCACCTATTACTTCTAGTTCTTTTCGGAAATAATTCGGAAATAATTCGGAAACAATTCGGAAAATCTCAGAAAAGAACAATCATAAAATGATGATCCCGACTCTCCAAGAAAAAGGAGGGTCGGGATTCTCTTTTTATATAATATTTATGAACCTATAACCGTATGTTGATCCTGGAAATATTTTATGTTGACAATCTCTCTTTACTAAATCTTATGATCTTATGTTGATCTCTCTCTCAACTATATCTTATGCTGATAACTCTCTTTATAGAGAATCTCTCTGATATTCATTAAAAAACTATGTTGATATGACCTGGATTCCAACTAACAATCTGTTCTTATCATTCTTACATTTCTTATCTTTCTTATATTTATTATATTTATTATCTTTCTTATCATTAGATGAGCGGCATCCCAGCCTTCTCACATTCTTTTCTCATATCTTCCGGCCAGATACTAGCCTGAATCTCGCCGATGTGCGCCTTGTGGAGCAGCACCATACAGAGACGGCTCTGACCGATACCACCACCGATACTCAATGGCAACTTGTCGTTCAGGAGCTGCTGGTGGAAATAGAGCTTCTCTCTATCTTCCTTGCCTTCCAGCTTCAACTGGCGAAGCAGGCTCTCCTTATCAACACGGATACCCATGGAACTCAGCTCAAAGCTTCTGCCCAATACAGGATACCAGATCAGAATATCACCATTCAATCCCTCCTTGCCATTCTCGGCTACGGTGCTCCAGTCGTCGTAGTCAGGAGCACGTCCATCATGCTTCTTTCCATCGCTCAACTTTCCGCCGATACCCTCGATAAACACGGCACCATATTTCTTGCAGATAGCATCCTCGCGCTCCTTAGGAGTCTTGTCTGGATACATATCGAGCAAATCCTGCGCATGGATAAAATGAATCTCCCTTGGCAGGAAAGGCTTCAGCTGCGGATAGTGCTCGCAAGCCAGGAACTCGGTGCGGAGAATGGCTGCATAGATGCGGCGAACCACATCTTCGAGGTATGCGATGGTGCGATCATCCTTCGTAATCACAGCCTCCCAGTCCCACTGGTCCACATAGAGCGAATGAAGATTATCAAGTTCCTCATCGGCACGAATGGCATTCATATCAGTATAGACACCATAGTCTGGCTCTATCTCATATTCTGCCAAGGTCAAGCGCTTCCATTTAGCCAGAGAGTGAACCACCTCAGCCTTTGCATCACCCAAATCCTTGATAGGGAAAGTTACAGGGCGCTCCACTCCATTCAGGTCGTCATTGATACCCAAACCCTTCAGTACGAAGAGAGGGGCGGTGACACGGCGCAAGCGCAACTCTGTGGACAGGTTCTGCTGGAAGAACTCTTTTATCATTTTGATACCCATTTCGGTCTGGCGCATATCCAGCAGCGCCTTATACCCTTCGGGTTTTATCAGATTACTCATTTTATCTATTATATATCGTTTATAGTTTCTTATTTTACTGTTTATCTTACTTTCACGCTGCAAAGATACAAATTTATTGTTAATCTGCAAGCGTTTTTCGGAAATATTTCGCAAAATGATAGCATTTTTTCTATTTTCAGTATCATTTTGCTGATTTTCTCACGCCTTTTTCGCCCTATACATTATATATATAGAAAAAAAACATGCCAAATATTTGGTTATTCGAAATAAAAAACGTACTTTTGCAGTCAGTTACTCCTAAAGGGTAGGCGGTGTTTGCCGACAAATCACCATTTCTGGTCTCGTAGCTTAGTTGAATAGAGCGTCAGATTCCGGTTCTGAAGGTCGTGGGTTTGAGTCCCACCGAGATCACTACTACATTAAAATTTAATTTAAGAACATGGATTTAGTAGAACGTTTCATAAACTATACAAAATTCGACACACAGTCGAGTGAAGACTCTGAAAGTGTGCCAAGCACGGCAAAACAGTTGGAATTTGCCAAGTACCTGAAGCACGAACTGGAGGAAGAAGGTCTGAGCGACGTAGAGATGGACGATATGGGCTACATCTACGCCACCCTGAAGGGCAATACCAAGAAAAAGACTCCTACCATCGGCTTCATCTCTCACATGGACACCAGTCCTGATGCCAGCGGAAAAGACATCAAGGCCCGCGTCATCGAGAATTACGACGGCGAGGATATCGAACTCAGTCCGGGCATCATCTCCAGCGTAGAAAAATTCCCTGAACTCAAGGCGCACAAGGGCGAGGACATCATCGTAACAGATGGAACTACCCTGCTCGGTGCAGACGACAAGGCGGGCATCGCTGAAATCGTACAGGCAATGTGCTACCTCCGCGACCATAAGGAAATCAAGCACGGAGACATCCGCGTGGGCTTCAATCCAGACGAGGAAATCGGCATGGGCGCCCATCACTTCGACGTAGAAAAATTCGGCTGCGACTGGGCTTACACCATCGACGGCGGCGACCTGGGCGACCTGGAATATGAGAACTTCAATGCTGCTGCTGCCAAGATACACATCAAGGGCGTGAGCGTGCATACAGGCTATGCCAAGGGAAAGATGATCAACGCAAGCCGACTGGCTGTGGAATTCCAGAACATGATTCCTGAGGCAGAAACACCTGAGCAGACCGACGGATACCAGGGCTTCTATCACCTGCTCGGTATCGAAAGCCGCTGCGAGGAGGCTAAGCTCAGCTACATCATCCGCGACCACGACCGACAGAAGTTTGAGGCTCGCAAGGATTTCATCGAAGACTGCGTCAAGAAGATGAACGAGAAGTACGGCGAGGGAACTGTTACGGCAGAAATCTACGACCAGTACTACAACATGAAGGAGAAGATAGATCCAAACATGCATGTCATCGACATCGTGCTCCGTGCCATGCAGGAGAGTGGCGTTCCACCTCGCGTAGAGCCTATCCGTGGCGGTACAGATGGTGCGCAGCTCAGCTTCAAGGGCCTTCCTTGTCCAAACATCTTTGCCGGTGGCGTCAACTTCCACGGTCCTCACGAGTTCGTGAGCGTACAGGTAATGCAGAAGGTAGTGGATACCATCGTGAAGATTGCGGAAATCACAGAAGAGTATAACGACTAATATATATGGGGAATTTAGGAGAAATCTAAATTCCCCATTTTCATAGACAGAATATTATGGCAGAAATTCCCTATTTAGTAAAAGACCTCGCCCTCATCCTGATGGTGGCTGGCATTGTTACCCTCATCTTCAAACGGCTCAAGCAGCCCCTGGTGCTGGGTTACATCGTGGCGGGCTTCCTCGTGTCGCCCCACATGCCATATACCATGTCGGTGATGGACGAGACGGATATCAAGACCTGGGCAGACATCGGTGTCATCTTCACCCTCTTCTCACTCGGTCTCGATTTCTCCTTCAAGAAAATCGTGAAGATGGGAGCCTCGCCCATCATCGCCTGCATCGTCATCGTTTTTTCCATGATGATGCTGGGCATCAGCGTGGGTCACAGCTTCAGCTGGGGCAGGATGGACTGCATCTTCCTGGGTGGTATGCTCGCCATGAGTTCCACCACCATTATATATAAGGCTTTCGACGATATGGGACTGCGGCAACAGAAGTTTGCCTCCATGGTGATGAGCGTGCTCATCCTGGAAGACATCCTTGCCATCGTGATGATGGTGATGCTTTCCGCCATCGCCGGAGGCAACAATCCGGATGGCGAACAGATGTTTGCATCGGTACTGAGGATTGGCTTCTTCCTGGTATTATGGTTTATCGTGGGCATCTTTGCCATCCCGCTCTTCCTGCGCTCGGTCAGGAAGTTCATCAATGGCGAAACCCTGCTCATCGTTTCCCTGGGTCTGTGCTGCGGCATGGCGGTATTATCTACCAAGGTAGGTTTTTCGAGCGCTTTCGGAGCCTTCGTCATGGGTAGCATCCTGGCAGAAACCATTGAGGCTGAGAAGATTATCAAGCTGGTAGAACCGGTGAAGAATCTCTTCGGAGCCATCTTCTTCGTATCGGTAGGTATGCTGGTGGATCCCAACATCCTGGTAGAATATGCCGTTCCTATCCTCGCCCTCGTGGCAGCTATACTAATAGGACAAGCTACATTGGGAACCTTCGGATTCATGCTGGGCGGCGAATCATTGAAGTCGGCAATGCGCTGCGGATTCTCGATGGCGCAGATTGGAGAGTTCTCCTTCATCATCGCCTCGCTGGGCTTGTCGCTGGGAGTTATCAGCAACTTCCTCTATCCGGTAGTGGTGGCTGTTTCTGTCATCACCACCTTCCTCACCCCTTACATGATTCGCCTGGCGCTACCTTCCTATCAGCTGATGGAGAAGCATCTGCCTAGCAAATTCATCAATATCCTGAACCATTTTGCGATGAGCCGCCCCTCTACCCAACAGCAGAGTAAGTGGAAATCGCTGATCCGACAGATGACCATCAATACCGTGGCATACTCCATTCTTTCGGCTGCGGCGATAGCGATGATGTTCACCTTCGTCTTGCCTCTGATGCGCAACATGCTGCCAGGCAGGAATCTCCACTGGTACGCCAACGTCATCACGGGTCTGCTCACCATCGTGCTCATCTCGCCTTTCCTGCGAGCCATCGTGATGAAGAAGAATCACAGCCCGGAATGGAAACGACTGTGGGTGGAGAGCAGCATCAACCGCATTCCGCTACTCTTCACGGTATTCGTGAGATACGTCATCGCCCTGGGCTTCATCTTCTACATCATCAACTATCTGTCCCGATTCACCAATGCGCTGATGGTATGCATCGGAGCCGTGATTGTACTGCTGATGTTGGGGTCGCGCCACATCAAGAAACGGAGCATCGTGATGGAGCGCCTCTTCCTGCACAACCTGCGTTCGCGCGATATTGCCGCACAGGTGAACGGCGAAAAGCGCCCGCTCTACGAGGGTCATCTGCTGGATAGAGATATCCATATCAGTGAAATCGAGGTACCGGAAGACAGCATCTGGTGTGGCAAATCACTGAAGGAACTGCACCTTCGCCAGCGTTTCGGCATTGATATGAGCAGCATCCGAAGGGGTTCGCAGCGCCTGAACATCCCGAATGGCGACACCGTGATATTCCCTGGCGACAAGCTTCAGATTATCGGTAACGACGACCAGGTGCACAAGTTTGCCCAGGCGCTCACCACCGAGCTAGCCCCGGAAGACCTGGAGATAGAGAAACGGGAGATGAAGCTCCGCCAGCTCATCATCAGCGGCGGCAGCGAATTTCTGGGCAAGACGCTGGAAGAGAGCGGCATCCGCAACAAGTACAACTGTATGGTTGTTGGCTTGGAAGAAGGTCAGGAGAACCTCACCCACATCCTCCCTTCCCGCGTTTTCGAAAAGGGCGACATCATCTGGCTGGTAGGCGAAGAAGCCGACCTGCAGAAGATTCAGGAAAAGAGCTAAAATTAACCTGCTGAAAATTCTGTCTAAACTCAGAAAAGAGGGTGTGTCAAAAGTCCAAGACACACCCTCTTTTTTGTTGCTTCATCGTTTTTCTTCATCGGATTACGCTGAGTTAACGGAACATTCTTGCTTCACGGATTACGCACGGAATTTAAACGGATTTGGCCTTACGGCCATTGGGCTAGCGCATTCGCATTCCAGCTTTAGGGGGTATCGCCACGACCGCCAGGTCGAGTTTCCGTTTAAAATCTGTGAGTAATCCGAGGA
The DNA here is from genome assembly GCA_900557035.1 of uncultured Prevotella sp. Lineage (GTDB taxonomy): Bacteria > Bacteroidota > Bacteroidia > Bacteroidales > Bacteroidaceae > Prevotella. The sequence continues at coordinate 12,958 of USRA01000028.1, forward strand.
AGGCGGTAAGGTTCCGTTTATTCCGCGTAATCCGATGAATAATGACACACCCTCTTATCCTTTAAGACATATTGATAACATTTATAATTTATCTTACGGTGATATGGAAGCAACCCTGTTTTACTTCATATTTGATATAACAGCGGTTCTTCTCACGGAAATCTCTCAACACCTCACTGAAAACCCACTTCAGGGTATCATTCTGCACCTGACGGCGAGGCTGCTTCTCCGTCTGAATCTGCTTGTATCGATTGTAGCAGACATCGAAGGTAGTACCATAGAGATGGCACGAATTCTCGGTAGCATTGCCGTTTCGGGTTCTCAGTTTCGACACATCATCCTTTGTACGCAAGATGCTGGTAACGATGATCTTATGCAAAGGAATGCCCTTGATCTGCAGCGAATCAAAATACGCCCTACCGATATCCTGCAACAATACCGAAGCCCTAGGCACCAGATAAGGAATACTGTTGTTCAACTTATCCACATAAAAGAAAGGATTGCTGCCCACATACACCAGTTTACCCTTGCTATGCTCAGCCTCCTCACGGTTCTGAACCGGAGCCACGCCATGCTTGCTGGCAGCTACAATCTGTACATCCTGCTGATCAGGGAAGGTATTTCCGAAATGAGGCACCGAGAAAATGCGATGCTTCACCTCCTTGCCATTCTTATCGAAAAATATCGAAAATCTGCCATCAGCGGCCGTATCAGGAGTTACCGACAATTCATCCTGAGCACCAGCCGAAGCCATCAGGCCAGAAGCATCAGAATCTCCTCTTAATGAATCGATTGCCGTACTGTCTTTTCCATCAGAATGAGCCGTCAACCTAGGCTCAGCCACACTCGGAAAAATAACACGGACCAGTGCCAGCAGCAGCACGACTACCAAAAAACCTTGCAAATATCTATTCTTACTAATCTTCATAACTAAAAATTTCCTGCAAAGGTAACAAAAAGTATTGAAATATTTGCTCAATTCACAGAAAAGTAGTAATTTTGCAGCGTTATATAACATTATTTAGAACATTAAGGTTGCAAACCAATAAGAAATATAAATATTTTGATAGAGAAACATATTATACTCGAAGATATAGATCCAGTGATGTTCTATGGCGTAGGAAATGGTAACCTACAGATGATTAAGTCACTGTATCCTAAGTTGCGTATCGTTGCACGCGACAACGTGATTCGTGTGCTCGGCGACGAAGAGGAAATGGCGAAAGCAGAAGAAGACATTGAGCTGATGCGCAAGCACTTAGCTAAATACAATATGCTCAATGAAGAGGATATCCTTGATATTGTGAAAGGCAAACAGACCAAAGCAGACTCCGTGAAAGGCGTGCTGGTATATAGCATCAGCGGCCGACCTATCAAGAGCCGCAGCGAGAACCAGCAGCAGCTCATCGAGGCTTACGAGAAGAACGATATGATATTTGCTGTGGGACCTGCCGGAACTGGTAAGACCTACCTCAGCATCGCCCTTGCCGTGAAAGCCCTCAAGGAGAAGGCAATCAAGAAGATCATCCTCTCAAGACCTGCAGTAGAAGCAGGCGAAAAGCTCGGATTCCTGCCGGGCGACATGAAAGATAAAATCGATCCTTACTTGCAACCGCTCTATGACGCGTTGGAAGATATGATTCCTGCCGTCAAGTTGCAAGATATGATGGAAAAGCACATTATCCAGATTGCGCCACTCGCCTTCATGCGTGGACGCACCCTCAGCGACGCCGTCGTCATCCTTGACGAGGCGCAGAATACAACCTCACAGCAGATCAGAATGTTCCTCACCCGTATGGGTATGAACACCAAGATGATCATCACCGGCGACCTGACACAGATAGACTTGCCTCGCGAACAGCAAAGCGGACTGAAAGAGGCGCTCAAAATCCTGGAAGGAGTAGAAGGCATCGGAGTCGTGAAACTGGGACAGAAGGATATTGTGCGACACAAGCTCGTAACCCGCATCGTCAACGCATACGACAAGTATGACAAGGAGAGAGCGGAAGCACGGGAAGCTCAAAAAACAAATTAATTATAAATTAAATAAAATGAAAGCATTAACAAAAACAGATTTCCATTTCGATGGACAGAAGAGTGTTTACCACGGTAAAGTACGTGATGTGTATGACATTAACGATGACATCCTCGTGATGGTCGCTACCGACAGAATCTCAGCATTCGATGTTGTTCTGCCAAAGGGTATTCCATTCAAGGGTCAGGTGCTCAATCAGATTGCAGCTAAGTTCCTGGACACAACTACAGATATCTGTCCAAACTGGAAGTTGGCTACTCCAGACCCAATGGTTACAGTAGGTTTGAAGTGCGAAGGTTTCCGCGTGGAGATGATCATCCGTTCTATCCTCACCGGTAGTGCATGGCGTGACTATCAGAAGGGCTGCCGCGAGATCTGCGGTGTGAAGCTGCCTGACGGAATGCGCGAGAACGAGCGTTTCCCTGAGCCAATCATCACCCCTACTACAAAGGCTGATGAGGGTCACGATATGAACATCTCTAAGGAAGAGATTATCGCCCAGGGTATTGTTAGTGCAGAGGATTACGCTGTAATGGAAGACTATACACGCCGCATCTTCGCCCGTGGTCAGGAAATCGCTGCCAAGCAGGGATTGATTCTCGTTGATACCAAGTATGAGTTCGGCAAGCGCGACGGTAAGGTTTATCTCATCGACGAGATTCACACTCCAGACTCTAGCCGCTACTTCTACGCAGACGGCTACGAGGAGAAGTTCGAGAAGGGTGAGCCACAGCGCCAGCTTTCTAAGGAGTTCGTTCGCCAGTGGCTCATCGAGCACAACTTCATGAACGAGCCAGGTCAGACTATGCCAGAGATTACCGACGAGTATGCAGAGAGCGTATCCGACCGCTACATCGAGCTGTACGAGCACATCACAGGCGAGAAGTTCGACAAGGCTGCTGAGGAAGGCGACATCGCTGCACGCATCGAGAAGAACGTAAGCGAGTGGCTTGCTGCACACAAGTAATATATAATAAGGTATATTGCTCGACAAAAGTAAGTAATATATAAATAATGTATAAACAAGAACAGATTAAGCCCTACGAGGGCACAGGAGAAAAGGGAAAGTTGGTAGAGGAGATGTTTGATAACATCGCCCCTACCTACGATACCCTGAACCACCGACTCTCGTGGGATATCGATAAGGGATGGCGCAAGAAGGCAATCAAGCGGCTTGCGCCCTTCTCTCCAAAGAAAATGCTCGACATCGCCACAGGCACCGGCGACTTCGCCATCCTTGCCGCACAGATGCTGCATCCCGACAAGCTCGTGGGAGCAGATATCTCGCAGGGCATGATGGAGATAGGAAGACAGAAGGTGAAACGACTGGGACTCGACCAGGTAATCCGCTTCGACAAGGAAGACTGCCTCAACCTCTCATACGAAGACAACACCTTTGATGCGGTAACAGCCGCCTTCGGCATCCGCAACTTCCAGAACCTGGACCGGGGACTGCGCGAAATGTGCCGAGTACTGAAGAAGGGAGGACATCTCTGCATCGTGGAACTCACCACTCCGGTCAGCTTCCCGATGAAGCAGCTGTTCCACATCTATTCGCATACCGTATTGCCTATCTACGGCAAGCTGATATCGAAAGACCAGAGTGCCTACAGCTATCTCACCAAGACCATCGAGGCATTCCCACAGGGAGAAACGATGATGGAGGTATTCAAGAAGGCTGGATTCGAAAAGGCTGAGTTCAAGAGACTCACCTTCGGTATCTGCACCCTTTATTTCGCAACAAAATAAAACAAAGATATTATGGACAAGTATGGACTCATAGGTTATCCCCTAGGACATTCGTTCTCAAAAGGCTACTTCAACGAGAAGTTTGAGAACGAGGGCATCGATGCCCAATATATCAACTTCGAGATTCCATCCATCGAGGATCTCACCGAGATTCTCGACTCTAATCCGGAGTTAAAAGGCCTCAATGTAACCATCCCTTACAAGGAGAAGGTAATCAGTTATCTTGATCAGGTTAGCCCCGAGGCAAATGCCATCGGAGCTGTCAACGTGGTAAAAGTGGAGCATAAAGGCGACGAGACTATCCTCAAGGGATACAACAGTGATGTCATCGGTTTCACCCAGAGCATCGAACCTTTCATCGAGTCTTGCCACAAGAAGGCATTGATTCTCGGTACTGGCGGTGCTTCAAAAGCGATTAACTACGGCTTGAAATCGCTCGGACTGGAGACTGTCTTCGTGAGTCGATACGAACGTCCTGGTACTATCCAGTACGATAAAATCACCCCTGAGGTCATCAAGGAATACAATGTCATCGTGAATTGTACTCCTGTAGGTATGTATCCTCATGTAGATGAGTGCCCTCCACTGCCTTACGAGGCGATGGATACCCACACTCTACTCTACGACCTCATCTACAATCCCGATGAAACCCTCTTCATGAAGAAGGGAAAAGAGCACGGAGCCACAGTAAAGAATGGTTTGGAGATGCTGCTCCTCCAGGCATTCGCCAGCTGGGATTTCTGGCATGAAGAGAAATAAATACTTTATAAACGTAGATATTTACAAGAACAAATTCAGCATAGAAAACTTGAACATCTACATTTATAAGAACGATAAGGAAATAATAAGAATCATAATTGGAGATCAATTTAGATATGAGTAACAATAGATACATGATGCGCGGTGTAAGCGCAGCAAAGGAAGATGTTCACAACGCTATCAAGAACATCGACAAGGGTATCTTCCCACAGGCTTTCTGCAAGATTATACCTGATATCTTGGGCGGTGACCCAGAGTACTGCAACATTATGCATGCCGACGGTGCAGGTACCAAGTCTAGCTTGGCATATATGTACTGGAAGGAGACTGGCGACCTCTCTGTATGGAAGGGTATCGCTCAGGATGCTATCGTGATGAATACCGACGACCTGCTCTGCGTGGGCGCAGTAGATAACATCCTCGTTAGCTCTACCATCGGCCGTAACAAGATGCTCATCCCTGGCGAGGTGATCTCGGCTATCATCAACGGTACCGACGATCTGCTCCACGAGATGCGCGAGATGGGTATCGGCATCTATCCTACTGGCGGTGAGACTGCCGATGTTGGCGACCTGGTTCGTACCATCATCGTTGACTCTACCGTAACCTGCCGCATGAAGCGCAGTGACGTCATCGACAATGCCAACATCCGTCCGGGTGATGTTATCGTAGGTCTTTCTTCTACTGGTCAGGCTACTTACGAGAAGAAGTACAACGGCGGTATGGGTAGCAACGGTTTAACTTCTGCCCGCCACGATGTATTCGCCAAGTATCTCGCAGAGAACTATCCTGAAAGCTACGACCACGCCGTTCCTAACGAGTTGGTTTACAGTGGTAAGTATAAGTTGACCGACGAGGTTGAGGGTTCACCTATCAATGCCGGTGAGTTGGTACTCTCTCCTACCCGTACCTATGCCCCAGTAATCAAGAAGATTCTGGATGAGCTTCGCCCAGAGGTTCACGGTATGGTTCACTGCACAGGTGGTGCCCAGACCAAGGTTCTGCACTTCGTAGGCGAGAACTGCAAGGTAGTGAAGGACAACATGTTCCCAGTACCTCCACTCTTCAAGGCGATCCACGACTGCTCAGAGACCGACTGGAAGGAAATGTATCAGGTATTCAACATGGGTCACCGCATGGAGATCTACGTACGTCCTGAGGTTGCCGAGAAGGTTATCGCCATCAGCAAGAGCTTCAACATCGATGCCCAGATTGTGGGTCACATCGAGGAAGGCAAGCGCAGCCTGACCATCAAGAGCGAATTCGGAACATTCGAATACTAAAAATAGAATTTAAAATTAATGGATAATAACAACATATTACAGAAGCTAGAAGGCTTAGAGAGCCGATACGAGGAAGTAAGCACCCTCATTACCGACCCAGATGTCATCGCCGACCAGCCACGCTACGTGAAGCTCACCAAGGAATGGAAAGACCTGGGTGACATCATGGACGCACGCAAGCGATACATCAACTGTCTGAACAGCATCAAGGAGGCAAAGGATATCCTCGCCAACGAAAGCGACCCTGAAATGAAGGAGATGGCTCGCGAGGAACTCAACGAGAACGAGGCTCTGCAGCCTAAGCTCGAAGAAGAAATCAAGATTGCCCTGGTTCCTAAGGATCCAGAGGATGCCAAGAATGTACAGATGGAGATCCGTGGCGGTGCCGGTGGCGACGAGGCTGCCCTATTCGCCGGTGACCTCTTCTCTATGTATAAGAAATATTGTGAGTCTAAGGGATGGTCTGTCAGCGTGACTTCTGTCTCTGAGGGTGCTGTGGGTGGATACAAGGAAATCGACTTCGCCGTAAGCGGAACAGATGTTTACGGTACATTGAAGTATGAGTCTGGTGTTCACCGTGTTCAGCGTGTGCCAGCTACTGAGACTCAGGGCCGTATGCATACCTCGGCTGCTACCGTGGCTGTATTGCCAGAGGCAGACAAGTTCGAGGTGAACATCAACGAGGGCGATATCAAGTGGGATACCTTCCGAAGCTCAGGTGCCGGTGGTCAGAACGTGAACAAGGTAGAGTCTGGAGTTCGCCTCCGCTATCCTTGGAAGAACCCTAACACAGGCGAGGTAGAGGAAATCCTCATCGAGTGTACCGAGACCCGTGACCAGCCAAAGAACAAGGAGCGTGCCTTGAGCCGCCTCTATACATTCATCCACGACCGTGAGCATCAGAAGTATGTTGACGATATCGCCAGCCGCCGTAAGAGCCTCGTCTCTACCGGTGACCGTAGTGCGAAGATTCGTACCTACAACTTCCCACAGGGTCGTGTTACCGACCACCGTATCGGTTACACCACCCACGACCTCAATGGTTTCCTGGCTGGTAACATCCAGGATATGATTGATGCCCTGACTGTGGCTGAGAATGCAGAGAAGCTGAAAGAAACAGAATTATAAACCCTTATTCATCGTTCCGATAATCGGAGCGATGAATCATCGTAAATACCATATTATGAACAGAAAAGAACTTGTAGAGCAGATTTTCGCCAAGAAGAGCTTCTTGTGCGTAGGTCTTGATACAGATATCAATAAGTTGCCTAAGTGCATCACAGAGGGTGAAGAAATCCAGGGTGCTGAAGCCGAGATGATGTTTAAGTTCAACCAGGCTATCATCGACGCTACCGCTCCTTACTGCGTGGCTTACAAGCCAAACTTGGCTTTCTACGAGAGCCGTGGCATCGACGGTATGATTGCCTTCGAGAATACCATCAAGTATCTCAAGAGCCACTATCCAAACCACTTCATCATCGCTGATGCCAAGCGTGGCGACATCGGTAATACTTCAAAGATGTATGCCCAGACTTTCTTCGAGGAGTACAACCTCGATTCAGTAACCGTAGCTCCTTACATGGGCGAGGATTCTGTAAAGCCATTCCTCGAGTACGATGGCAAGTGGGTTATCCTCCTGGCTTTGACCAGCAACAAGGGTAGCCACGACTTCCAGCTCACAGAGGATAAGGAAGGCGAGCGCCTCTTCGAGAAGGTTCTGAAGAAGAGCCAGGAATGGGGCAACGATGAGAACATGATGTACGTAGTAGGTGCTACCCAGGGCCAGATGTTCGAGGACATCCGCAAGGTGGCTCCTAACCACTTCCTCCTTGTTCCAGGCGTAGGTGCCCAGGGTGGCAGCCTCCAGGAGGTTTGCAAGTATGGCATCATCAAGGATTGCGGTCTGCTCGTCAATTCATCTCGCGGCATCATCTACGCTAGCAATGGCGATGACTTCGCAGAGGTAGCAGGTCAGAAGGCAAAGGAATTGCAAGAAGAAATGGCAGCAGAGCTTGCCAAGCTGTAATCCCCCTTCATAAAGCATCATTTTAGGCGCAAAGTATCTTGAAAAAGACGCTTTGCGCCTTAAAAATACCTATTTATAGGCGAAAAAAGCAAAATATTACGAAAGAATGACAAGTATTTAAATCTTTTTTGTTATTTTTGCAAACAGAATGTGTTTCTTAAAGAGAATCTTACCAGGAGACTCTAAGTAAAACAAACTAGAAGATTGATAAATATGGAATTTACCGCATCGCAAATAGCCCAGTTCGTTCAGGGCCGTGTGGAAGGTGATGAGAACGCAAAAGTCAACACCTTCGCCAAAATTGAAGAAGGTAAGGAAGGCGCAATCTCGTTCCTTTCAAACCCTAAATACACTCACTTCGTGTACGACACGAAGTCTAGCATCGTGCTCATCGATGAGACCGTGGAACTGGAACACCCAGTCAGCGCTACCCTCATCCGTGTGAAAAACGCCTACGAATGTGTGGCTAAGTTGCTTCAGATGTACGAGTCTATGAAACCAAAGAAGACTGGCATCGACCCATTGGCCTTTGTTTCTCCAAAGGCTAAGGTGGCAGAAAACGTCTATATTGGTGCTTTCGCCTATATCAGCGATGGCGCAGAGGTAGGCGAAGGTAGCCAGATTTATCCTCACGCCTACATCGGCGAGGGTGTGAAAGTGGGCAAGAATGCCCTCATCTACCCTAACGTAACCGTTTATCACGGCTGTAAACTCGGCGATAACGTGACTCTTCATGCAGGTTGTGTCATCGGTGCTGATGGCTTCGGCTTCGCTCCGGGTCCTGATGGATACGACAAGATTCCTCAGATTGGTATCGTTACTATCGAGGATGATGTGGAGATTGGTGCCAACACTTGCGTTGACCGTTCTACCATGGGTTCTACCTACGTTCGCAAGGGCGTGAAGCTCGACAACCTGGTTCAGATTGCCCACAACACCGACATCGGTGCCAACACCGTGATGTCTTCGCAGGTGGGTGTAGCCGGCAGTACCAAGGTAGGCGAATGGTGTATGTTTGGCGGACAGGTGGGTCTCGCCGGTCACATCACCATCGGCGACAAGGTGTTCCTCGGAGCACAGAGCGGTGTGCCAGGCAGCCTCAAGAGCGGTCAGCAGCTCATCGGTACTCCTCCTATGGAGCAGCGTGCTTACTTCAAGTCACAGGCAATCTTCCGTCGCCTGCCTGATATGTACAAGGAACTCAACGACCTGAAGAAGCAGATTGAAGAACTGAAGAAAAACAAATAAAACTATATAATTATGTCAAAACAGAAGACACTGAAAGGTAGCTTCTCTCTTTGCGGCAAGGGATTGCACACAGGCTTGAGCCTCACCGTGACTTTCAATCCTGCACCAGAGAACACCGGTTATAAGATACAGCGCATCGACCTCGAAGGCGAGCCAATCATCCAGGCTGTGGCTGAGAACGTCGTTGAAACCCAGCGTGGCACCGTACTCGGCAAGGGCGATGTTCGCATCTCTACCATCGAGCACGGTATGTCAGCTCTCTATGCTCTCGGCATCGACAACTGCCTGATTCAGGTTAACGGTCCAGAGTTCCCTATCCTCGACGGCTCTGCATCCATGTATGTAGAGAAGATTCAGAGCGTAGGCATCCAGGAGCAGAACGCTGAGAAGGACTATTATATCATCCGTCATAAGATTGAGGTGAAGGACGACAACGGTTCTGTCATCACCATCCTTCCAGACGAGGAATTCAGCATCACGGCGATGTGTTCTTTCGAGAGTAAGTTCATCAACAGCCAGTTTGCTACCCTCGACAAGATGGAGACCTACGTTGACGAGATTGCTTCGGCACGTACCTTCGTATTCGTTCGCGATATCATGCCATTGCTCCAGGCTAACCTCATCAAGGGTGGCGACTTGGACAATGCCATCGTTATCTACGAGCGCCAGGTAGAGCAGGCTCTGCTCGATCAGCTCGCCGACCATCTCAAGGTGCCTCACATGGATGCCAGCAAGTTGGGTTACATCCAGCACCGCCCTTTGCTGTGGGAGAATGAATGTACACGCCATAAGCTGCTCGACATCATCGGCGATATGGCACTCATCGGCAAACCTATCAAGGGTCGCATCATCGCTACCCGTCCTGGTCATACCGTAAACAATAAGTTCGCCCGTCTCATGCGCAAGGAGATTCGCAAGCACGAAATCCAGGCTCCTATCTACGATCCAAACGAGGAGCCAATCATGGATAATATCCGCATCCGTCAGCTCCTGCCTCATCGCTACCCTATGCAGTTGGTAGATAAGGTTATCGCTATGGGGCCAACCAGCATCGTGGGCGTCAAGAACGTAACCAGCAACGAGCCATTCTTCACCGGTCACTTCCCAGAGGAACCGGTAATGCCAGGCGTTCTCCAGGTAGAGGCGATGGCACAGTGTGGCGGTCTGCTCGTATTGAACCAGCTGGAAGAGCCTGAGCGCTGGAGCACTTACTTCATGAAGCTTGACGATGTGAAGTTCCGCAAAAAAGTGGTTCCAGGCGATACCCTCCTCTTCCGTGTGGAGTTGCTCGCACCGGTGCGCCATGGCATCAGTTCTATGAAGGGCTACATGTTCGTAGGCGACCAGGTGGTGGCAGAGGCTACTTTCACAGCACAGATTGTTAAGAACAAGTAATAATAAGATAGAAATATGAATCAGATTAGTCCATTAGCGTTTGTTCATCCAGAGGCAAAACTCGGTGACAACAACATTATCGGTCCTTTCTGCTATATCGACAAGGACACCGTTTTGGGCAATAACAACGTATTGCAGAACAGCGTTACCATCCACGTGGGCGCTAGTATCGGCAATAATAATGAATTCTTCCCAGGCGCCAGCATCTCTACCAAGCCTCAGGACCTGAAGTTCAAGGGCGAGCAGACAACCTGCGAGGTGGGCGACAACAACAGCATCCGTGAGAACGTTACTATCTCTCGTGGTACAGCCTCTAAGGGCAAAACCGTAGTAGGCAGCAACAACCTCCTGATGGAGACTGTTCACGTGGCTCACGACTGTGAGCTGGGCTGCGGCCTGATTATCGGCAACTCAACCAAGTTTGCCGGCGAGGTGGTTGTAGATGACAACGCCATCGTCAGCGCCAACGTTCTCGTTCATCAGTTCTGCCACATCGCAGGCTACGTGATGATTCAGGGCGGTTGCCGTTTCTCTCAGGATATTCCTCCTTATATCATTGCCGGCAAGGAGCCAACCCGCTATTGCAGCATCAACCTCATCGGTTTGCGTCGCCGTGGTTTCAGCAACGAAACCATCCAGAACATCCACGAGGCTTATCGCCTGCTCTACAGCAAGGGCATCCTGAAGGAAGGTATCGAGGAAATCAAGAAGAACCTTGAGGTGACTAAGGAAATCCAGTACATCATCGACTTCGTAGAGAGTTCTCAGCGAGGCATCATCCGATAATGAAAACTTTAATTGTAGTGCTCGGTCCTACCGGTGTAGGTAAGACCGAGCTCTGTCTTTCTCTGGCAGAGCATCTCTCTATACCTATTATCAATGCCGACTCCCGCCAGATCTTCGCAGAACTCCCTATCGGAACCGCAGCACCTACTGCCGAACAGCAGCAGCGGGTGAAGCATTATTTCGTAGGCAACCACCACATCGAAGATTATTACAGCGCTGCCCAATACGAGGCCGACGTGATGAATCTCCTGGAAGAAGACGTCTTCAAGAATCACGATGTGGCGCTGCTTACAGGCGGCAGCATGATGTATATCGATGCCGTATGCAAGGGTATCGACGATATTCCTACCGTGCGGGATGACATCCGTACCTGGATGAAACAGCGCCTGGAAGACGAAGGTTTGGAGACACTGGTAGAAGAACTCCACAAGATGGACCCGGAGCATTGGGCGATAGTAGATAAGAAGAATCCCCGCCGCGTAGTGCATGCCCTGGAAATCTGTCACCAGACCGGCAAGACCTACACTTCTTTCCGTGTAGCCGAAAAGAAGCAGCGACCTTTCCGCATCATCAAGATAGGCCTGAACCGCGACCGTGCCGAACTGTACGAGCGCATCAACCAGCGTGTGCTGATGATGATGGAGGAAGGTCTGGAGACAGAAGCCCGCAGCGTATATCCTCACAAGGGTCTCACCGCCTTGCGAACCGTGGGCTACAAGGAAATGTTTGCCTATTTCGATGGCGAGATAGACAAGGATGAAGCCATCCGCCAGATACAGTCGCATAGCCGTGAATACATGCGCAAGCAGCTCACCTGGTTTAAGCGAGATGCCGAAATCCACTGGTATCATCCCGACCAGCAGGATGAAATCATCCGATTTATTGATGAAACAATAGGGAAATAAATGTATATACCCATACGCCCTGTTTTACTCTAATTGAGCAAGCTTTGAGCGTATTTTTTAACGTT
>USRA01000029.1 GCA_900557035.1 uncultured Prevotella sp.
ATAAGCAGGGCGTGGCTTATACCGATATTGAAGGCGATTTGGTAACGAGTATCGTAAACGGCAAGGACTGTGTGTTTACCTGCTATCAGGATTTGAAAGACTTGGGCGATGGACATACGATTCCGAACTGTTGCCTCTGTGCCCTTGAACGTGCTTATCGCGAAGGCAAGTCGAAGTTCAAGAAGCCTATCTCCTGTGCCTTGTATCCTATCCGTGCCAAGGATTTCGGCAACGAGGTGTATGGAATCAACTATAACAAATGGCGCATTTGCAAAGATGCCATCAAGAAGGGTGAGGAGTTGAATCTTCCGGTTTATAAGTTCCTGGAAGGTCCGCTGATTGAGAAGTTTGGCAAGGAATGGTATGATGAGCTTTGCGAAGTGGCAGAGCAGTTGCTTGCCGATTTGGAAGATTAAATTCAGTTTAGTTTGAGACTTTGGAAGATTGATTTCCAAAGTCTTTTTTTTGTTCTATTCAACGAAGTCTTTTTTGACTTCATGAAAAAAAGAGATTTCGAAAAGCTTGGTAGCTTATTCCGAAATCTCTAATCCTTCAATATCTACGATGTCGCTTTCCTTGAATCTTCCTTTCCAGGTAAGAGTGTATATCTTTTGCCTGCTGAATTTAAATCGGCAGAATGCCTGCTCATCCAGTTCGCCGTTGCAGATGTACAGGAAATCATTGATCTTTAATCTGGTTCCTTTGCCGGCTCCTCGTAGCGTAAGGCGGATGGTGCCATAGAAAGGTCTGCCAAAGTCGATGTTGTAACCGGTGGAGTCTCTGTATGTACAGGCTGGCTTCAATACCTTGTAGAGCTTGTTTTCATCCTTGATAACCTTCTTGTCGCAGAAGGCTTTATAATTCGCTACATAAGCTGTATCCAGTCTATATTCGTCTGTTATGACGCAACCGGTAGGGTGAATCCATCCGTAAGGTTGGTATTCCTCAGATTTCCAAGCCTGCGTATTGGTGCGGGCATGGAAGCGTTCGCTTTCTCCATTGCTGCATTCTCTGAGTTGCCGGCAGAGCCATTTGCCGTCTGCTTTCTGATAGAATGGAATGCTGTCCTGCTGCCATCCATAGAACTCCAGGGAGAGTTGCTTGCCGTAGCTGGGTTTGCCTTGTGGGGCGTACCATACTGCAATCACATTTTCGCCATTTTTGAGGAAGCGGGTTACGTCGATGGTTCGGTTCAGAAGAATGTTGTCCTTGATACCGTCGAATTTCAGACTTCCCGTTACGTTTCTCTCGTTGATATAGAGTTTGTAGTTGCCTGTGCTTGCTATGTTCATAAAGGCTTGGGTAGGGCGCTCGTCCATTATGTAGCTTTGGCGGAACCATACCTCAGAAGAATCGTTGGGCAGGGGATAGGAAATCCAGTGGGTACCGAACTCCTGTGCATGGGAGCTTAGTATCCAAAGTATTGAAAAGATGAGAGTCGTTAAATATCTCATGGTTTAGTCTTTTACTCTAATCTAAAAAAGGGGGAAGACTCCTATTGAAGTCTGCCCCCAATATATGGTGTTCGCATTATGCGTCAATATTGGCGTATGTAGCGTTCTGCTCGATGAACTCTCGGCGTGGCTCTACATCGTCGCCCATCAGCATAGAGAAAATCTCGTCAGCCTGAGCTGCATTCTCGATGGTAACCTGCTTGAGCAAGCGTGTTGCTGGGTCCATAGTGGTTTCCCAAAGCTGCTCTGGGTTCATCTCACCCAAACCTTTGTATCGCTGGGTGTGGATATTCTTATCTTCGGTTCCGTCGCCATACTTGTCGATGAAAGCCTGGCGCTGCTGCTCTGTATAGCAATATTCGCTCACCTTGCTGCGGTAAGTACACTTGTAGAGAGGCGGGGTAGCGATGTACAAGTGGCCTTCCTCAATAACCTTTGGCATGAAGCGATAGAACAATGTCATAATCAATGTGTCGATGTGGGAACCATCGACGTCGGCATCGGTCATGATGATAATCTTGTCGTAACGCAGCTTGTCAGTGTTAGCCTCCTTGCTGTCTTCACCATCTACACCGAAGCGAACTCCGATACTCTGGATGATGTTCATGACAGACTCTGCCTCGAATACCTTATGCCACTGAACCTTTTCTACGTTCAGAATCTTACCGCGTAATGGGAGGATAGCCTGACGGAAACGGTCGCGACCCTGCTTGGCTGAGCCACCAGCGGAATCACCCTCGACAAGGAAGATCTCGCATTCCTTAGGATCCTTCATCGAACAGTCTGCAAGCTTACCAGGCAGACCGCCACCTGTCATGAAGTTCTTGCGCTGTACGCTTTCACGTGCCTTGCGGGCAGCGATACGTGCAGTTGCAGCCAATACCACTTTCTCGCAGATACGCTTAGCTTCATCAGGATGCTCCTCCAGGTAATCAGCCAAAGCTTCGTTTACTGCCTGCTGAACGGCACCCTGAACCTCGCTGTTGCCCAGCTTGGTCTTGGTCTGTCCCTCAAACTGAGGCTCGGCTACCTTGATAGAGATAACGGCTGTGAGACCCTCACGGAAGTCTTCTGGTGCAATCTCTACCTTTGCCTTCTCTATCTGCTTAGAGATGGTTGGGTCGGCTTCAGCATAAGCCTTCAGGGTACGGGTCAACGCCATACGGAAACCTGTCAGGTGAGTACCACCCTCGATGGTGTTGATGTTGTTGACGTATGAGTGGATATTTTCTGAGTAATCAGTGTTGTACATTACGGCAATCTCGATAGGAATACCCTGCTTCTCTGTCTTCAGATAGATGACGTCATCGAAGAGGTGGGTGCGATGGCGATCTACGTAGCGAACGAATTCCTTCAAACCGTCCTTTGCATGGAAAACCTGCTCCTTGGTCTTTCCTTCCTCGTCTGGGCGCAGATCTCTCAAAGTAATCTTGATACCTGCGTTGAGGAATGCCAACTCGCGCATACGGTTGGCGATGATGTCCCACTTATAGACTGTGTGGGTAAAGATAGTTGGGTCTGGCCAGAACTGCTGGCGTGTGCCACGCTTGTTGGTCTCGCCTACCACCTTTACCGGATAGAGAGGCTTACCCTTCTCGTATTCCTGCTGGTAGATCTTGCCGCCACGGAAAACCTGTGACAACATGTGGGAAGAAAGTGCGTTTACACAACTTACACCCACACCGTGCAAACCTCCAGAAACCTTGTATGAACCCTTGTCGAACTTACCACCGGCGTGGAGCACGGTCATAACGACTTCGAGGGCTGATTTATGAAGCTTCTCGTGCATATCTACGGGGATACCACGACCATTGTCTTCTACAGTGATAGAGTTATCCTCATTGATGGTAACCTCAATGTCGGTACAGTAACCAGCCATCGCCTCGTCGATAGAGTTATCAACAGTCTCGTTTACCAAGTGGTGAAGACCCTTTTCGGAGATGTCACCAATATACATCGCCGGACGTTTGCGAACAGCCTCCAGGCCTTCGAGGACCTGGATGTTACTCGCAGAGTAATTATTTGCGTTGTTTTGATTTTCTGCCATTTTTAGAATTGTCTTATTTCCGTGCAAAGATACAAAAAAAAGCTGAGAAACAGCTAGTTTTCTTTGTGAAAATTAGCGAAAAAGTAGAAAAAAGTAAGGTTCCGAAGTTTTATAAGTATCTCGTGCGTTCAGGATGGGTTGAAGCCTCTCGTGTACTCAGGAAAAAGCAGTTCTTCATATACGTATAAAAGGCAGAATAGCTTTCGTATTTTAGCTTTTGTGAGGTGAGCGGAGGGGGTGGTTAACTTGGGGGCGTAAGAGGGATGAAGGAGGTATAAAAAGAGTAAGGCTGCAACCCCTCAATGAAGGATAGCAGCCTTATTTATCTCTTTTGCTTTGACTTGTAAGTTAGGCCAACTTAGCGATGTGCTGTGTAAGACCAGACTTCAAGTTTGCAGCCTTGTTCTCGTGAATAACGTTGATCTTAGCCAACTTGTCCAAAAGCTTCTGTACTGTAGGATAGAGCTTTGCAGCCTCCTCCTTGTCAGTCATATTGCGCAACTTGCGAACGGCATTGCGCATAGTCTTTGCATAGTACTTGTTATGCAAAGCCTTCTTCTTGTCCTGACGGATTCTCTTTACTGATGATTTGTGATTTGCCATCTCTATGTTTTATTTTTATATTCTTTATTAATGTTTGTAGTCCCTAGCAGAGTCGAACTGCTCTTTAGAGAATGAAAATCTCTCGTCCTAACCGATAGACGAAGGGACCATTGCTTATTTGCGGGTGCAAAGTTACTACTTTTTTTTGAATCTTGCAAATTTTTCCGTGAAAATTTTCGCTAAATGCTTGTTTTTTTGTAATTTTGCCCTGTTTTTTTATAATTATAGACAAAATGGAAGTAAAAACTAGAGCTATCGTACTGCAAACCATTAAGTATGGGGATGCACAACTTATCGTGGATTTCTTCACCGAAAAGTTGGGCAGAGTCTCTTTTATGGTCAAAATTCCTAAGTCTTCTAAGGCGAAGATGAAGCGTCAGCTGTTTCAGCCCCTGATGATTCTCAACTTGGAGTTCGATCATCGTCCGAAGGCGAATCTGCAACGGTTGAAGGATGTATCCATTGCTTTGCCTTTTGGAGATCTTCCTTTTTCGCCTTACAAGTTAGCGATGTCTATGTTTCTGGCAGAGCTTTTGGGGCAGGCCACCAGGAACGAGCAGGTGAATGTTCCATTGTTTTCCTTCATCGTGGAGAGTGTGGCGTGGCTCGACCAGGCACAGGGTAATTATGCCAATTTTCATATAGTCTTTATGGTGCGGCTAACCTTCTTTCTCGGATTTTCGCCTAACCTTGAGAGTGGTGTGCATGGCGATTTCTTCGATTTGGAGGAAGGCCGCTTTGTATCCTTCGTGCCTACACACGTACATTATTTAAATAAAGAGGATTCTTTGCGTATGTTGGGGCTGCTTCGCCTGAGCTATGAAACAATGCACCTCTACACAATGTCCCGATTGGATCGAAACCGCTGTGTAGAGGTGATATTGCAATATTATAGGATTCATGTTCCGGGATTCCCGGAACTGAAAAGCTTTTCTGTTCTACAGGAGTTGTTCGCTTAAGGAACGGTTCTCTAGATGAACGGTTTTCTTCTGGATTTGTTCTCCAGATGAATGGTCTCCTTTTGAACTACAGCTTTGCCTGCTAGTTTAGGCGAAGCTGATGACTCCCTGTACTGTGTCGTTATCGTCTTTCTTCTTAGACTCTTCTGTTTCTGAATTGCCAGAAGCCAGATTGCGGATGTCTTCGAGAGTCTGACGGGTACGCTTGAAGGTTGGTGTATTCTCTACCTGAAGGATTACATCCTCATTGTCGAGATCCTCTGGGCGGAACAGGAAGATGTGTGGATGACGCTTATACTGGGTAGAGTTGCCGTCTGAGCCATAGTAGCGCTCGCGTCTGTTCTGACGCTCAGCTCTTGTCTCTTCCTCTTCTGCGATACGGCGAGCTTCCTCTTCAGTATGCTTCTTCATATGGCGGTTCATTCCCTCTACGTCTTCGAGACCGAAACCTGTTGCCAATACGGTAACCTTGACACGGCTGCCCAACTCTGGGTCGATGGCGAGTCCCCACTTCAACTCGAAGTCGTCTCCGAACTTCTCCATGAAGTCGTTTACATCGTTCATCTCATCCATGGTCAAACCAGGATTGTCCTTCTTCTCGCTGGCGAAAGCAATGCTCAGCAAGATCTTCTTGGAGTTGAATACATCGTTGTCGTTGAGCAATGGTGAGTTCAATGCATCCTCAATCGCCTTCTTGACACGACCTTCACCCTCACCGTAGCCTGTACTCATGATGGCAACGCCACCATCCTTTAATACGGTCTTCACGTCGTTGAAGTCGAGGTTGATGAGTCCGTGAACGGTGATGATCTCAGCGATACTCTTTGCTGCAACGCTCAAGGTGTCGTCTGCCTTTCCGAAGGCATCGAGTACTGCGAGGTCTGGATAGATCTGGCGGAGACGCTCGTTGTTGATAACCAGCAGGGCATCTACGTGCTTAGACATCTCTTCTACGCCATCCAGTGCCTGGTCGATCTTCTTAGGACCTTCGAAGCGGAAAGGAATGGTTACGATACCGACGGTAAGGATTCCCAATTCTTTGCTCACTCTTGCGATGACAGGTGCTGCACCAGTACCGGTACCACCACCCATTCCGGCAGTGATGAAAGCCATCTTGGTGCCGTCGTTCAGCATATGCTTGATCTCTTCCAGGGTTTCCTCGGCAGCCTGGCGAGCCTTGGCAGGCTTGTTGCCGGCTCCCAGACCTTCCTTACCCAACTGCAGATGTACTGGTACAGGAGAATCGTTGAGTGCCTGATTATCAGTGTTACACAATACGAAGCTTACGTCGTGGATGCCTTCACGGTACATGTGGTTGACAGCGTTACCACCGCCACCACCTACACCAATCACCTTGATGATGCTGTTTTCCTTTTCTGGCTCTCCAAAGTCCAGAATATGTGGAGTATTTGTGTTATCTAGCATAATAGTCTATTCTAAAATATGATTATATTATTCTTCCTCAGAGATGGTATCCTTCACAAATTTCTTGAATCCTCTCATAAACTTGTGAACGAGGCTGTTCTCTTTTCTGCGTTTTGCTTCTTCCTCGGCTTCCTTTTCTGCCAGGAGTCTTGCCTCTTCCTCTTCCTGTTCTCTCTTGCGGCGAGCCTCTTCTTCTGCCTTCTGCTTTTCTGCTGCAGTCAATACCACGCCGGTGCCTACAGTCTCGTTCGGGTTGCGAGGAGTCTTGTGGGTCTCTGCACCTGTTCCTGTTGTAGGACGGTTGTCGAGGTTGTCGAAGAGATCGTTGTTGAATTCGCTGCCTGCGCAGTTCATGTCTCCCTTAGCCAGGAGTCCCAATACGGTATTCATCATACCTGTATGATTGGTGATCTTAGGATCCTTTGAGTTGACAGTCTGGGTAACAAACTTCGCAATGCGTACCTTGTCGATATGGGTATGGGTCTTGAATACCTTTTCGATTTCTGGCATATTGCTTCCACCACCGGTGAGGATGATACCTCCCATCAGCTTGTCAGAGAATTCTACAGGTATTTGGAACCAGGCATTTTCTACGATTTCCTCTACGCGAGCCTCTACAATCTCGATAAACTTCTTGCTCTCTATGGTTCTGTCCTTGTCAACTGAGTAGTTGAGTGTTGGGTCGATATTGCTGATATCGGTGTAAGCCTTTGCATATTTCAGCTTCATTTTTTCAGCATCAGCTTCCTCGAGCTGGAGGCAAGTCAAGTCCTTGGTGATGTTGTTTCCACCCAATGGGATGACAGAGAGATGGCGCAGGATACCCTTGTAGTAAACGGATACGGTAGTGGTATCAGCACCCAAGTCAACGAGCATACATCCGGCTCTCTTCTCAGAGTCGGTCAGTACACTGTCTGCCATAGCCAATGGTGCGAGATACATCTCTGCAATCGAGATATTTGCATTCTCGAAGCAGGTATTGATATTGTTATAGAAGTTCTTGCGCCAAAGGATATTCAGGAAGATACCCTCCAGATGGCTGCACTGTATGCCTACAGGGTCAATCTGGTACTGGTTGTCTATCTTGTATTCCTGTGTTGCAGCGTCAAGAATTTCTTGATCTGGATAAGTCATGTTGCGGTTGATGTCCATCAGCTCATTAATCATATCCTGCGAGATGATAGATGCGCCTGGCAGATCTTTCACGATGACGTTCTTGAGGCTTCTGATAGATCTGCCTCCTACACCCACATAAACCTGGGTAATATCTTGTTTGAGGAAGTTCTTCAACTTCTTGATGATGCTAGTGAGGCACTGGCATGTTTTGTCGATGTTATAGATAACACCCTTTCTGATACAAGAAGACGAGTTTTCCTCGACGGTAGCCAGCACGGTGATGCTGCCGTCTAAATTCTTCTGACCAGCTATACCTGTCATCTTAGATGAGCCAAGCTCGATAGCTACAATAAATTCCTTTGGCATAGTCTTTATATATTATCTTTTTCTGTTTCAATTATAAAATTAACTGTTATGATGCTTTGTGCAAATAATCTGGTTGTCAAACTCGATGTTGATGTATGAGTATTTGTTCCAGCCAGCTTGAGAGAGACCATATTTGTAGAACTTTTCCAGACGGTCCATCTTCCTGTTGATGAAGTCTTCTACATCTTGCTCTCTTTTGCTGATAATATTGCTTTCCGGCAGGTTACCTATATATATAATGTGGTTTCCTACTCGTGGCACCAGTTCAATGCCCCTGTCGGGCAGTACGTTGATCTGCTCTATCTGATTTCTCCAAAGATTGTTCTTCATCAGGGTCTTGCTTACCAGAGATATGTATTTCTGGGCAAACCATTTGTTGATGTTGCCTGTGGCGATGATGATATCGCTCGTATAGTTGGTGTTGGGCATTACCTGATAATGATCATCTATATAGTAGTCCTCGTTGTTGATGCTCTTGATTCTCACAATTGGCATACGCTGGGTGAGGTAGATATCCACCAGTCCGTCTTGCGTCTTGTAGCATTCTGCGGTCTTCACGAAGGGACTGGTCTTTAAGGTTTCCTCTATCTTCCTGGCGTTTACGTCGTTCAGCGGTTTCTCCAGGGGATAGAGCTTTTTTATCTCCAGTCTCTTCTTGATTTCCTTGGCATTCAGAAAGCCGTTGGTCATCTCATCCTCAATGTTGATATTCACCTTGGTGCATAGCATTCCCTTTTCATCAGGTTTGTTAAACTTGGTGAAAGCGAATCCCAGATAGGTTGCCAGTGCAACATCCAGGGTGATGAGTAGGGTTTTCTGCCAATTGATATGCATTGATTACTTTCTTCTTGTTTGCATAAGCCCCTATCTCCGGGGGCTTATTTTGATTCTAGAATCTTTGTGATCTCTGGAACGTAGTTGTCCAGATCGCCAGCTCCCAAAATGACGAGTACGTCGAAGTCACGGTTCTTCACCAGGTCGAGTACGTCTTCCTTGTGAATCATGCTCTTCTCTACGCCTGGTTTCAGGTTGTCGTAGATGAGCTTGGAGGTAACTCCTGGGATAGGCTGCTCGCGAGCAGGATAGATATCGCAGAGGATGACTTCATCGAGGAGGCTCAGGCTGTTGGCAAAGTCCTTGTAGAAGTCACGGGTGCGGGTGTAGAGGTGAGGCTGGAAGATGGCTGTAATCTTGCGATCTTTGTAAAGCTCACGAATACTCTTTGCACTCTGGTAAATCTCTTTTGGGTGATGAGCGTAGTCGGAAAGGAATACGAGCTTGTCGTTCTTGATCTTGAAGTCGAAGCGGCGATCCACGCCTCCGTATGTCTTCATTCCGTTGCGAAGCTCATCGGCGGTACAACCATTCAGCTGCGCCATTGCCATTGCTGCCACACCGTTTGTGATGTTGATTGGCACTGGCTGTCCGAGCTCTACGCCTGTAACGTTTTCGATAGGAGAGATGAAGTCGAATGTGATTCCGCCATTCTCTATCTTGATGTTCTCAGCGTGGAAGTCTCCTTCGTTCTGGCTGTATTCGTATATCTTGACACCGTCCTGAACGTGCTGCTTCATCTCCAGGTCTTTGTGGATGATGAGCGCACCGCCCGGCTGGATCAATTCTGTATAGTGACGGAAGCTTTCGAGATAAGCCTCCTTGGTACCGTAGATGTCGAGGTGATCAGGATCTGTAGATGTAATGACGCTCATCCATGGGCGCAACCAGTGGAAACTGCGGTCAAACTCATCTGCCTCGATGACTACGAAGTCGCTCTTGTCTGAGAGAATGTAGTTGGTGCCATAGTTCTTGGAGATTCCTCCGAGGAAGGCATTGCAGTCGAGATGGCTCTGGTGCATGATGTGGGCACACATGGTAGAAGTAGAAGTCTTGCCGTGTGTACCTGCCACGCACAGTCCCTTGTGGGTGCGGGTCAGGGTACCCAGAACCTGTGCACGCTTCTCGATGGTGAATCCATTCTCGCGGAAGTAAACCAGCTCCTTGTGCTCAGCAGGGATGGCTGGTGTATAGACAACCAGCGTATTCTTGGCATCCTTGCAAGCCTCAGGGATGAGATCTACATTCTCTTCGTAGTGGATGAGCATTCCTTCTTTCTCCAACTCGTGAGTGAGATTGGAAGGAGTCTTGTCGTATCCGGCTACAACCAACTTCTTGCTGAGGAAGTATCTGGCGATGGCGCTCATACCGATGCCGCCAGCACCTACAAAATAAACTGCTTTAATATCCTTGATTTCCATTATCTTGTTGCTAATTTGATTACTTCGTCGGCGATGACGTCGGCTGAGTTCTTTAATCCTAATTTCTTGATGTTCTCACAGAGTGAGTTGAGTTTATCCTCGTTCTTGACAGTGTTGATGGCTTTCTGGAGCAATTCGTTTGGCGCATCAGCATCTTTCACGTAGATGGCTGCATCCTTGTTTACCAGTGCCATGGCATTCTTGGTCTGATGGTCTTCTGCCACGTTAGGGCTTGGGACGAGGATGACTGGCTTTCCGATGAGGCAGAACTCACTGATACTGCTGGCTCCGGCACGGCTGATCACGAGGTCGGCTGCTTTGTAAGCTGCGCCCATGTCGCTGATGAAGTCGGTAACCTTGAGCATTGGCAGTTCCTTGCCCTTGAGTTGCTCCATGATGGCTGCGTTGTAGTACTTACCTGTCTGCCAGATAAACTGTACGCCACTTTCCTTCACGAGGTCGAGGTGCTGAAGCACGCTCTCGTTGATGGTTCTTGCACCGAGGCTTCCGCCCACGAGCAGGATGGTTTTCTTGTCAGGGTCGAGACCGAACTGCTTTCGTGCCTCTTCCTTGGTGAGGGTAGTCTCCAATACGTTCTGGCGTACTGGGTTTCCCGTCATGATGATTTTGTCGGCTGGGAAGAAACGTTCCATTCCTTCGTAAGCCACGCATATCTTTTCTGCCTTCTTTGCCAGGAGCTTGTTGGTCACACCAGCGTATGAGTTCTGTTCCTGAATGAGGCATGGAATACCTTTGCTAGCGCAAACGTTGAGTGTAGGACCGCTGGCGTATCCGCCCACACCTACAGCAGCCATTGGCTTGAAATTCTTGATGATGCTCTTGGCCATGTGCTGGCTCTTCCATATCTTGAAGAGAACAGCGATGTTCTTGAGCAGATGCTTTCTGTCGAAGCCGCAGATAGGCAATCCTTTGATTTCATAACCAGCTGCAGGAACACGCTGCATTTCCATTCTGCCGAGTGCTCCAACAAACAATATTTTGGCATCAGGGCGCTTTGCCTTGATGGCGTTTGCGATGGATACGGCAGGGAATATATGGCCGCCTGTACCGCCTCCACTTATGATAATTCTCAGTTCATTATTCATAATCCATTCTTGTTTACGACCCGAGGGTCAACAATTTTCACGCAAAGGTAAGCAAAAAAATCCATTTAATGGCATTTTTTACCTTATTTATGATACACTTTTGTTATGCAGCAGCAAAATTGTCAAAATTTGCTTCGTTTTGAGCCAAATCTTTCTTTTTTGCGGTTCTACTGATGCTTAAGATGATGCCCAGGTAGAGACAGTTGATGATGGTTGAGGTTCCACCTCGGCTGATAAGCGGAAGTGGCTGACCTGTAACCGGTGCCAAGCCTACTGCTACAGCCATGTTGAACAGTGCCTGGATAACCAGCATGATGGCAAGTCCCATGCACAGGAATGCTGGGAATGTGTTCTCACACCGGTTGGCGATTCGCCCGGCTCTGAAGAGCAGAATGATGTAGAGGAATGCCACAAAGAAGGCACCCCACAGTCCCATTTCCTCAATGATGATGGCATAGATGAAGTCGGAGAAAGCCTGAGACAGGAAATCTCGTTCTACGGAGTTCCCCGGTCCCTTTCCCACGATGTTAGATGAAGCGATGGCGATGTTGGCATGTGCCACCTGTGCATCCTTGTCCAGGTCCACGTCTTCCGGAGCCACTGGCTTGGAATTGATAAACTTGTCGATACGTGCTTTCCAGGTATCTGCTCGGTGGAACATCTTCTCTGCCATACCTGGTGCTTCTTCCTTCTCGTTGATGTTTTCGGTGAGCGTATTTTCCGGCTTGTTACCTCCGTTTTCCTTGTCTTCACCCACGATCATGACGCCGGCGAAGACTACGCAGATAAAGATTAAGACGCTGCCCACAAGTTTGCCAATCTGACTCATAGGTACTCTTCCGATGATCATCATGCTTAAGATGGTGATGCACAGAAGCATGGCGGTGGATAAGTTCTCAAGTCCGATGAGGATGATAAACGGGCAACAGGCCGTCAAGACATACTTGAAGGCTCTCCGTTCTGCACCATTCTGCGTCTGCATCGCACTGAGAATCTGTGCCACTACCAGCACCACCGCTCCCTTGGCTATTTCCGAAGGCTGAAACTGGATGCCCACCAGGTTAACCCAGCGGGATGCGCCATTGGTGGATTGTCCCGCTATCAAAACCCAGATAAGTAAGCCCAGAGATGGAAATATCACAAAAGGAGTGACGATCTTGAAGTACTTGCACTTAACCTTGAGCATACATATCATGGTGCCTAAGCCTAGAAAAAGGAGGCCTATATGGCGTATTACCGGCGCCATATAGTTACCACTCTTGTACGACAAGGAGCTAGAGGCGGAATACACCTCTATGATGCTTATCATACAGAGAAAGAAGAAGACCATCCAGATGACCTTGTCTCCCTTGAATATGTTGCCTATGGTCTTATTGTTCATTTCTTAACTGTCCTATCTCTAAAATTATTATCACTTAAGTTCTTGCCAAATGAAAAGTTATTCACCGATGGCTCTTGCCAGTGCCTTGAACTGCTCGCCGCGATCCTCCATGTTCTTGAAGAGGTCGAAGCTGGCGCAGCATGGGCTCAGCAATACGGTGTCGCCTGGCTTGGCCAGCTCCTGGCAGGCAGCCACGCAGTCTTTCATGCTGTGAGTGTCGCGAACAGGAATGTCCAGGGCGTCGAAGTTGTCGTGCAGCTTCTGGTTGTCGGCTCCGAGATATACGATACCTGCACACTTCTCCTTTACCAGGTCCTTGATCTGGTTGTAATCGTTGCCCTTGTCCTTACCACCGATGATGAGGATGGTAGGGGTTGTCATGCTCTCCAGAGCGTACCAGCAAGCATCCACATTGGTAGCCTTTGAGTCGTTTACGTAGTAAACTCCCTTGAATTTACCCACCTTCTCCAGTCTGTGTTCTACGCCAGGGAAGTCGCCGAGGCCCTTGTGCAGGGTCTTGTGGTCGATGCCGACGATGTTGCAGGCGAGTCCGGCTGCCAGGCTGTTGTAGATGTTGTGCTTGCCGCGCAGGCTCATGTCTGCCTGTGGCATCTCGAAGGCTGATGGGAAGTTGAGCTTGTACTTGCCGTCCTCGATGAAGCCTACGCATCCTTCCTCGTTGAATTCTGAGAATGGGCAGAGGTGTGACTTGAGGTCATACTTCTCCAGTTCCTTCTTCACGATAGGATCGTCGTTCCAGAAGATGAAGCTGTCTTCCTCAGTCTGGTTCTGTGTGATGCGCATCTTGGCATTGGTATAGTTCTGCATCTTAAACTCATAGCGGTCCAGATGGTCGGGGGTGATGTTGAGCAGGATTGCCACGTTGGCACGGAATTCGTACATGTTGTCAAGCTGGAAACTGCTCAGCTCGATGACGTAGTACTTGTGAGGAGTTTCTGCCACCTGCAGCGCCAGACTCTTGCCGATATTGCCGGCCAGTCCTACATCGTATCCAGCCGACTTGATGATGTGATAGATCAGCGAAGTAGTTGTGGTCTTGCCATTGCTACCTGTGATGCAGATCATCTTGGCATCTGTATATCTGCCGGCAAATTCTATTTCGCTGATGATAGGAGTACCCTTTGCCATCAGTTTCTGAACCATAGGGGCTTCCTTAGGAATGCCCGGGCTCTTGATGACTTCATCAGCGTCTAAGATTTTCTCTTCGGTATGATGTCCCTCTTCCCACTCAATGCCGTGGTCGTCCATCAGCTTCTTGTAGTTGTCCTTGATCTTAGACATGTCAGAGACAAATACCTCGAATCCCTCTTTTTTCGCCAGCACGGCAGCACCTGCGCCACTTTCGCCAGCTCCTAAAATTACAATTTTGCTCATTGTTGTATCTTTATCTTGTCAGGCTGATAAGAGCCTTTGTTTTATCTTATCTTCAATGTGATGATGGTGAGTGCTGCCAGGATGATGGTCACGATCCAGAAACGGATGGTAATCTTTGATTCGTGGTAGCAGTTGCGAGGCTTCTTCCACAGATACTTGCAGTCTGGATCCAGCTGGCTGTCCTGTGTACGGAAGTTGTCGTGGATAGGCGTGCGCTTGAAGATGCGCTGCTTGATGCCTCTGCGCTTACCCAGCTTGTAATAATATACCTGCATCATCACGCTGAGGCTCTCTACGAAGAAGATTCCGCAGAGGATAGGCAGCATCAGCTCCTTGTGGATGATGATGGCGCCCACGGCGATGATACCGCCGATGGTGAGCGAACCGGTATCGCCCATGAACACCTGTGCAGGGTAGGCGTTGTACCAGAGAAAGCCGATGAGGGCTCCGATAAAGGCACAGAAGAATACCACCAGCTCCTCGGAGCCAGGAATGTACATGATGTTGAGGTAGGCGGCAAACTCGATGTGCGATGACACATACGCAAGGATGCCTAATGCCACACCTATGATGGCGGAGTTTCCGGCACACATTCCATCCATTCCATCGTTGAGATTGGCACCGTTGGAAACGGCGGTAACCACGAAGATGGTCATGATTACAAAGAGAATCCAGCCTGCAGCTACCTTGTGCTCACCACAGAAACTGGTGATGCTGGAGTAGTCGAGATTATGCCCCTTGATGAAAGGTATGGTGGTTTTCAGCGACTTTCGCGCCTCTGCACGATGCTTTACCACTGTCTCCTGTCCCTGGCGTTCGATGGCGAGGTTCTCGTTCATCTTCACGTCTGGAGAAGCCCAGAGCACCAGACCTACGATGAGGCCGATACCAACCTGTCCTATGATTTTATATTTGCCCTTCAGTCCCTCTTTGTCGCGCTTGAAAATCTTGATGAAGTCATCCATTCCTCCGAGGAAACCGAGCCATACGGTAGTGATGATCATCAGAATCAGATAGATGTTGCGCAATCTGCCGAGCAGCAATACAGGTACGAGGATGGCCAGGATGATGATGACGCCACCCATGGATGGGACACCGATTTTCTTTACGCCGAATGGGTCGATGCTGGCATCGCGCTGGGTCTCGGTAATCTGCTTGCTCTTGAGGTACTTGATGAACTTCTCGCCAAACCATGCAGAGATGACGAGTGATAAAATCAGTGCGAGCAGGGCACGGAATGAGATGTAACCCCACATGTGGGAACCTGAGATACCCCACTGCTCCAGAAATCTAAAAAGATAGTATAACATTTTTCTTCTTCTTTTTTCTATTAGATGATAATACTACTTGTTGATACCGAAGATTTCGCGAAGCACTTCCTTGTCGTCGAAGTGATGCTTCACGCCCTTGATCTCCTGGTAGTCTTCATGTCCCTTTCCGGCAACGAGGATTACATCGCCCTTCTTGGCCAGCATGCAGGCTGTGCGGATTGCTTCCTTGCGGTCAACGATGCTGATCACCTTCTTCATCTGCTGGGCGTTGAGACCAGCCAGCATGTCGTTGATGATGTCCTGTGGCTCTTCAAAGCGAGGATTGTCGCTGGTGATGATAACCTTATCGCTCTGCTTGACAGCCTCTTGTGCCATCAACGGGCGCTTACCCTTGTCACGGTTTCCGCCGGCACCGCAGACGGTAATCACTTCGCCGCCCTTTCCGTCGAGAACTTCGTGAATGGCATTCAGTACGTTCTCCAAAGCATCTGGTGTGTGAGCATAGTCAACGATGGCAGTATAGCCTTCTGGTGACTGGATAGGCTCCAATCGTCCGTTTACGCTGTGAAGGGTACTCATCACAACGAGTACATCCTCCGGCTTCTTGCCGAGCATGACGGCTGCACCATATACGGCAAGCAGATTGCTTACATTGAATTTTCCGATAAACTGTACGCCTACCTCTCTGCCATCTATTTCCAGATACATGCCGCCGAAGTGACACTCCAGGATTCTAGCCTTGAAGTCTGCCATAGAGCGGGTAGAGTAGGTCTTCACGGTAGCCTTGGTGTTCTGTACCATGATCATGCCGTTCTTGTCGTCGGCATTGGTGATGGCAAAGGCTGTCTTAGGCAGACCGTCGAAGAATGCCTTCTTGGCGTTGCGGTAGTTCTCGAATGTCTTGTGATAGTCGAGATGGTCGCGGGTGAGATTGGTGAACAGTCCGCCGGCGAACTCCAAACCGCCGATACGCTTCTGTGCAATGGCGTGAGAAGAGCACTCCATGAAGGCGTATTCGCATCCTGCCTCTACCATCTTGCCCAGCAGCATGTTCAGCTCGATAGGGTCTGGGGTAGTGTGGTCGGCAGGAATCGCCTCGCCCTCAATGTAATTGCAGACGGTGGAGAGCAGACCGCACTTATGTCCGAACTTGCGGAACATATTATATAATAAGGTGGCGATGGTGGTCTTGCCATTGGTGCCAGTCACGCCAACCAACTTCAGCTTCTTGGATGGGTCGCCATAGAAGAGTGTAGCCACTTTACCTACAGCATCTTCGGTAGATGCTACCTGAATGTAAGTTACGCCTTCGATTTTCTCCTCAGGCATATCCTCGCACAAAACCGACTTTGCGCCCAGAGTCAATGCCTTTGGAATAAACTGGTGGCCGTCAACCTGAGTGCCCTTGATAGCAACGAACAAGTGACCTTCCTTAATCTTTCGGGAGTCGATGTTTACGCCCGAAACCTCTACATCAGCATCGCCGATAATCTGAATCGGCTCGATGTTTTTGAGTAATTCTTGTAACTTCATATTTATATTTTTATGTATTTACACCTTATTATATATATTAGTTCAATTCGATGATACAGATGGAACCCTTCTTGACCGGTGTTCCCGGCATGAGACTCTGCTTGATTACCTTGCCTCTGCCATGAATCCTGGTTCTGATTCCTCTGCTTTCCATGCAGAAGATAGCGTCTCTGGCTCCCATGCCTGTAATATCCGGCACGGTGCCTTTGCCGTATTGCTTCTCCTTGATGAGCTTGATGCTTCTGCTTCCTATGCGTTCTGCCTTGCCCCAGATAGGATTACCGTTGACGTAGCTTCCACTCCAGTTGGTGTTGGTCTTGATGCCCAGGTGGGTGAGTACGTAGTCGGCAGCCAGCACGTTTCCGTTCTTCACGTCCGGAACAAAGATGGAGGCTGAATCCTTGGCATCCTTCACGTCGAGTTTCAGACTCTGTGCCATGATGCCTTCGGCAATATCGTGGAATACCTTACCACTCATGCTTCCGCCGGAAGCTGGCAAACCTGATTTCTGAATGCAGACGATACAGCTGTAGCGCGGATTGTCGGCAGGGAAGTAGCCGGCGAAGCTCACCAGATAGTTGGTAATGCCGCTCTTGTAACCGCCGGCTCCCTTGGAAACCTGAGCCGTACCGGTCTTTCCGGCAACCTTGAAGTTAGGCGAACCGGCTTTTTTGCCCAGTCCCAGGCTAACCACCTGTTCCAGGATGGTCTGCATCTTCTTGATGGATTGCGGCTTGGCTATCTGTGGGCGCATCACCTCTGGCGGGAACTCCATGATGGTTTCTCCGTTCTTCACCACCTTGCTCACGAATCTAGGACGCATCATCTTACCGTTGTTGGCGATGGTGTTGTAGAAGGTGAGGGTAGAGATTGGTGGTATCTGCGTCTCGTATCCGATACTCATCCATGGCAAGCTGGTCTTTGCCCAGTTGTCATACTGTCCGTGGCTGTTTCTGTGTGGCATTCGGATTCGGGCAGGAGTAGCTCCCACCAGCGGAATCTTCAGGTCGTCGTGCAGACCGGTGCGATAGATGCCCTGTACGAATTTCTCCGGACAGTTGCGGTAGTGGTCGTCGATGATTCGGCTCACACCGATGTTTGAACTGTACCACAGTGTCTTTGCGAAGGTCAGCATTCCATATCCGCCCTTTCGCCAGTTATGGTCCTTCATGTCTCGTCCGTACATCTGCCAGACACCACATCCCGTTTCCACGTGATAGGTAGTATCTACCACGCCATCATCGAGCGCTACGAGCAGCGAGGCTGGCTTGAATACCGAGCCAGGCTCCAGAAGGTCGCTCACGGCATGGTTATGAATCTCTCTGTATTCGCCATCGAAGCATTTTTCCATGTTTACGATGGCCTTGATGTCGCCGGTAGGCACATCCATCACGATGGCTACACCCACGTTGGCATTGATTTCCTTCAACTCTTCAATGAGTGAGCGCTCGGCAAGATCCTGCATACTCACATCGATGGTGGTAACGATGTCGGCACCGTCGATAGGAGGGGTGTCGGTGATGTCGAGGAACTTGTTGCGCACCTTGCGGCGATGCACGATACCGTTGGTTCCGCGCAGGATGGAGTCATAGCTCAGCTCCAGTCCGAATCTGGCGGTATCCTTGGCACCAAACATGGCTCCGATGGTTCTTCCTGCCAGCGAACCGTAGGTACGGGTGCGGGCATTGTATTCCTCCCAGTGGAATCCGCTCTTGTAGGGAGTGAGGCGGAAGACTGGCAGTGCCTTCACCTCGGTAAAGGTGTTATAGTCGATACGACTTCCATATACCGCCCAGTGGCGGCTCTTCTTGCCGCGTCCCTCTATGAGATGACGCTTGAATTCCTCTGCTGTTTTCTCTGGGAATATCTTGTGGAGACCCTGGCAGATGGAATCCTGCTTGGCATCCCAAAGCGAGTCGTTGCCGGCTGCGGTCAGCGCCTTGAAGTCCATGAATACCTTGAATTCAGGCAGTGAACTCGCCATCAGCTGCCCTGCGCAGCTCAGGATGTTGCCTCGGTTAGGCTTCACGGTCACGGAGTCTCTCTTCTGTCGCTCGGCAACCTTCATCCAGTAGTCGTGCTTAGCCGTCATGATGTAGAGTGCTTTTCCTACGATGGCGGTGGCAATCAGGGTCATGATAATGGCGATGGCACTGTAGCGCGGCATTATTTTCTTATGCTCAAACTTGCTCATTCTTCTGGTACGTTTATGATGTAAGGAGGTTGTGTGGCGATGTGCAGGGTGCTGTCCTTGCTGTGCTTCAGCATGTCGAGCACATTGCTTTCACGACTCTTCTCTGTTATCTGACTGCTGGTTGACAGTGCTTTGTATTTCGTGTCTTGCAGCTCTTTTTGCAGTTGATCCAATTCGATGAGGTCCTTCTGGATGCTGTATCGGTTGGATATGTAGATAATGATGAAAAACACGATGAGCATAAACAGCCATATCTGCTTTCTGATGATTTGTGCGGTGAGGATGTCACCACCCAGAATTTTGCGCAGTGTGAAGCTGGCAGATCCCGATTCTTCCTCCTCAATGGCCTGCTTGGCAATCACTTCCTTGAGCGAAGCCTGCGGAGCCGGTTTGGGAGCTTCCGGCTGCGCCTTCTCCTTTTCAGAAGCCGGTGCTTTCTCCTGAGTCTTTGCCGGCTCAGAAACCTGTGCCTTCTCCTCTTCAGCCGGGCTGCTTGTTTCTGGTTTTTCTTTATCTTGTTTCATTTTCTATTGCATTACATGATTGCAGTTACATGATAATCTCATTTACTCTATTTCTTTTCTGCGATTCTCAACTTGGCGCTGCGGCTTCTCGGGTTTCTCTCCTGCTCATCGGCGTCTGGTATGATTACCTTGTTGTTGACGAGCTTGAAAGGAGTCTCGATTCTTCCGAAGAAGTCCTGCTCTACCTTGCCCTCTGGATTGCCCGCCTTCATCATATTCTTCACGATGCGGTCTTCCAGTGAGTGATAGGTAATCACCGAGAGTCTTCCTCCCGGCTTGAGCAGTTCGGTGGCAGAGCGGAGCATCTCTTTCAGGGCATCCATCTCATGATTCACCTCTATGCGCAGTGCCTGGAAGAGCTTGGCCATCTCCTTCTTCTCCCGCTCTCGCTTGAAGAGGGGTTCCACGGCAGCCATGAAGTCCTTGGTGGTCTTGATAGGGCTTGCGGCTCTTGCCTTGACCAGGGCAGAAGCGATACGGCGGGAATTCTTCAGTTCGCCGTAGAGATAGAAGATGTCGGCAAGTGCCTCTTCCTCGTATTCGTTCACGATGTCGGCAGCAGTCTTCCCGGCTCTCTTGTTCATGCGCATGTCGAGAGGAGAATCAAAGCGGAAGGAGAATCCGCGGGTCTCATCGTCGAAATGATGACTCGATACACCGAGGTCGGCGAGTAGTCCGTCCAGTCCCTCTACGCCATAGTATCTCATCCAGTTCTTCAGGTATCTGAAGTTGGAGCATACGAAGGTGAAGTTGGGATTTGCCACCACGTTGCGCTCGGCATCAGCGTCCTGGTCGAAGCTGTAGAGATGTGCTCCCTCGCTCAGGCGGGAGATGATTTCCCTGGAATGCCCTCCACCGCCGAAGGTAACATCTACATAGATGCCGCCTGGCTGGATGTTGAGTCCGTCAACGCTCTCTTTGAGGAGCACGGGTACGTGATATGTTTCTGCTGTCTTAATCATTCTTCTTGATTCTTTTTCTTTTGTAAGTTACTTATTTTTAACTTGTTTCTTTCACGTGCATGTACTTATATACAGCGCGTATGTACCTATTTAATAGGAATTCGGCTCCAAAGATACATAAAAATCCTCACATAGCTCCATGTTTCCCCACAAATTTTATGAAACGGGCGCAAAAAAATGATTTTTTTCATTTTACGCTCTTTATTCGCTGGTATCTAGTAATTCGCGAAAAACGATGTTTTTTGTCTTGATTTCTCCCGAAAAGGTGGAAAAATGCACTATTTTTTAGCTTTATTGATAATTTTTCGGGAAAAATGACTCATATTTAAAAAAGAAAAACTAACTTTGCACGTACTTATTAGGTTTACTAAAAATGAGTGGTTCAATAGAGAAAACGATAGACATAGAAAAGATACTGAAGAACAAGATGGGGAGCAAAGCTAAATTTGTTCCCGGATTC
Source organism: uncultured Prevotella sp. (assembly GCA_900557035.1). Classification (GTDB taxonomy): domain Bacteria; phylum Bacteroidota; class Bacteroidia; order Bacteroidales; family Bacteroidaceae; genus Prevotella. The sequence continues at coordinate 21,052 of USRA01000029.1, forward strand.
CTCGTGTCTTGGCTAAAAAAGATTATACACGAAGACGAAGTGAACAAGTTCTTGTGGGAAAGCCGAAACCTCTCCGGTACGGAGTGGCTTACAGAATGCGTGCGCTATCTGAAGATGGATGTAGAAATCGTAGGCTTGGAGAATTTGCCGGATAAGAATGATGGCAAGCTCTATACTTTCGTGTCTAATCATCCGCTGGGCGGACAGGACGGCGTGTGCCTCGGCTCTATCATCGGAACGCATTATGATGGTAAGTTCCGCTATCTGGTAAACGATCTGCTGCTCAATCTCCCGGGCTTGAAACCGGTGAGTATCGGCATCAACAAGACCGGCCGACAGAGCCGTGACTTCCCTCGCATGGTAGAGGCTGGATTCCAGAGTGACAACCACATGCTGATGTTCCCTGCGGGATTGAACAGCCGCAAGCAGCCTGATGGCAGCATCCGCGATTTGCCTTGGAAGAAGACTTTCATCTCCAAGAGTGTGGAATATCAGCGTGATGTGGTGCCTATCCATTTCGGTGGGCAGAACTCCGAGCGATTCTATCGCATCGCCAGGTTCAGCGACAAGCATCTGCCTTTCAACCTTGCCATGATGTTCCTCGTGGATGAGATGTACAAGAATGTGGGCAAGCATTTCCGCATCGCCATCGGCAAGCCGATTCCCTGGCAGACTTTCGATCACAGCAAGTCGGCTACAGAGTGGGCACAGTATGTGAAGGACAGGGTTTACGAACTCTAGTGAGAACCCTTTTACAGTGAGCAATCATAGAAAAAGTAAGAGAAATAGAACAAGATAATTATCGATATTATATAGAGAATTATGGAAGAAGAAATCATCCAACCGATTGACCGCGAACTGCTGAAGAGCGAGTTGACTCCCGAGAAGCAGCTTCGTATGACCAACAAGAGTCATAACGAAATCTATATCGTTACGGCTAATGATTCGCCAAATGTATTGAAGGAAATTGGTCGCCTTCGTGAAATCGCTTTCCGCGAAGCAGGTGGTGGAACGGGTAAATCGATGGACCTTGACGAATTCGACTTTGGTGACAACTGCTACAAGCAGCTTATTGTCTGGAATCCTGAGGCTAACGAGATTATCGGTGGCTACCGTTATCTCCTGGGCAAGGATTGGGAACTTGATGAAAAGGGGCAGCCTAAGCTTGCTACCAGTCACATGTTCTACTTTTCAGACAAGTTCCTGAAGGAATACATGCCATATACTGTGGAGCTGGGCCGTTCGTTCGTCTCTCTCGAGTATCAGAATGTGCGCAAGAATACCAAGAGTATCTTTGCTCTCGACAATCTATGGGATGGATTGGGCGCCCTCACCGTGCTCTATCCGGATGTAAAGTATTTCTTCGGCAAGATGACGATGTATCCTTCTTACATCCGTCGTGGCCGCGATATGATTCTCTACTTCCTCAAGAAGCATTTTGATGACAAGGAGAACCTGGTGATTCCGATGAAGCCATTGAAGTTGGAAACTCCTGAGAGCGAGATGGCAGCTATCTTCACGGAAGATGATTTCCGTGCCGACTATCGCATTCTGAATCATGAGATTCGCCAGCTCGGTTTCAATATTCCTCCTCTGGTGAATGCCTACATGAACCTCAGTCCTACCATGAAGCTCTTTGGTACAGCCATCAATTATGGCTTCGGCGATGTAGAGGAGACGGGCATTCTCATTGCCGTGGATGAAATCCTGGAGGAGAAGCGTATCCGCCACATCAATAGCTTTATTGAGGAGCATCCTGAGGCGCTGAAGATTACAAGCGGTGCCAACAAGATTTTCTACAAGGAAAAAGAATAGTATTTTCTAATTTACTCTTCACCCTTCACCGGGATGGTATAAGGTATTGTAAATTAGATGATTAGGCGGGTGAAGAGTTGAACTGACTCTTCACCTCTCTTCACCACTCTTCACCCATATTATTTTAGAGGAAAGAATATCAGAGAGGCAATGGTTCCGTCATCAATGAAGACCAGGCTTTGTCATCAATGAAGCCCAGGTCCTGTCATCAATGAAGACCAGATCTTGGAATAAATGATAGCTGAACCTCGCGATAAGTGAAGAGTGGTGAAGAGTGGTGAAGAGTGAACCACCACTCTTCACCGCCCACACCCCCAGTGTTTATAGGGGTTTCAGCCGATTTGGTGAAGAGTGAAGAGTAAAAACGAGAGTAGTCTTTTTACAGATAGTTCAGCTGAATTTTATCTCCCGACGTATCGTTTTGTGCCTGGCAATGGCACAAAGTTGCCCTGGTAAAGGGCAATATCTTGCCATAACCAGGCAGTAAATGGAATAAGGCAAAGAATGCCAATATTCCATTATACGGGGTGTTCTTAAAATGAATTGCAATATGGACAGAAAATTATCAATCAGATTTTATAAAGACCGGGAGGTAAGAGCGGTTTGGGACGGGGAACACAACAAGTGGTGGTTCTCCGTATTGGATATTATCGGCGTTTTGAACGAGCAGGATGATTATTCTTGGTTCCAATAAAAAATGTTATTTTTGCATCCAATAAAAGAAATATGCAATGATGAGAAGAAAGACAACTTATAATTTTTTGCAAATCGTTATCATAACCGTTTTGTTTCTGCTGGTTTCATGTGGCGGAAATCGTTTTGTGGATTCCAAGATGGCAAGTGCTGATAGTTTGATGGATGTCTGTCAGGATTCGGCACAGACAGCCTTAGCCATGCTTGATAGTCTAAAGGCGCAGAAGCCTGATATGAGCAAGGCACAACAGATGCATTATGATCTGATTTATGCCAAGGCGATGAACAAGAGCTTTGTGGATTTTACCACAGATAGCGTGATGAAGCGAGTGGTTGCCTATTACGACAAGCACGGCTCTGTGAATGAGCGAATGCTGGCATATTATCTTTTAGGCTGTGTGTATCGGGATCTGCAGGATGCCCCTGCTTCTCTCGACAACTACTATAAGGCAGTGGAGCTGGCTGATACCACGAGTGCCTCGTGTGATTATGCCTTGTTGGCTAGGATTCATGGCGCTATGGTAGTTTTGTATAACAAGGAATCTTCTCCTCTGATGTCGATAAAAGAAGCGAAGCTTGCTGCTAAATACGCTTGGATGGCTAAGGATACATTGGCAGCAGTAGTTGCTTATCGCAACCAGGTTGGTGGTTATTATGACTTGGGCAATTCGGATTCTGTCTTGAGTATTTCCCTCAAAGCCCATGATTTCTGCAGAAAAAATGGGCTGGCTACAGAAATGTATCATGGTTTGAATGCTATCATAGATGTCTATATTAATAGAAAAGATTATAAGCGTGCAGGTTATTATATCCAGATGATGCGGCAAAAAGCAGATCAGTTTATTACCCCAAGTC
>USRA01000030.1 GCA_900557035.1 uncultured Prevotella sp.
TTGTTTCTTGGTATGACAACGAGATTGGTTACTCACACAAGGTTGTTGAGTTGATCAAGATCATGAAGAAGCACAACGGTTAATTCGTTGCCTCTTAACGATTAAGAAAATATTGCCGCCCAGCATTTCTGATGCTGGGCGGCTTTTTTTATCTCAGATTGTCTTGATGTGAGAATTTCTTTTCGTTTTATTTTGTATTATCAATTATTTCCTTTATCTTTGCGGCATGAAACAGACGATGATTACCATATTAGGTCCTACTGCGAGCGGAAAGACGAGCCTTGCCGCAGCGCTTGCTTCCAAGATTAACGGCTTGGATGCTGCTGCGTGGGGTGAAACTACCCAGGGGGCGGAGATTATCAGCGCCGATAGTCGCCAGGTGTATCGTGGCATGGACATCGGTACGGGAAAAGACCTGGAAGATTATACGGTGGACGGTAAGTTGATACCTTATCACTTAATAGATATCTGCGAACCGGGAACCAAGTATAACCTCTTTGAATATCAGCAAGATTTCTATGATGCCTATCTCGATATCCGGAAACGGGGCGTGCTGCCTATCTTGTGCGGCGGAACAGGACTGTATATCGAGTCTGTGCTCAAGGGATATCATCTTTCGCCTGTACCACAGAACCAGGAGTTGAGAGACCGGCTGGCTGATAAGAGCCTGGATGAGCTTACGGTGATGCTGAAAGAGCTGAAGGCTAAGACGGGTTCCAATATGCACAATCGCACAGATGTGGATACTGCACAGCGGGCTATCCGGGCTATTGAGATTGAAACCTATAATCTGGAGCATCCTATGCCGGAACGGGAATTGCCTGCTGTTGATTCGCTCATCATAGGTGTCGGTATTGATCGTGATGCCCGTAGAGAGAAGATTACCCGAAGGCTGAATCAGAGACTCCAGGAAGGGATGGTGGATGAAATCAAAGGTTTGCTCGATAGGGGAATTCCGGCAGAAAACCTCATCTATTATGGTTTGGAATATAAGTTTATCACCGAATATGTGATTGGCAAAACCACCTATGAGGAAATGTTCAGAGGTCTGGAGATAGCCATCCATCAGTTTGCCAAGCGCCAGATGACCTGGTTCCGCGGTATGGAGAGAAGAGGTTTTACCATTCATTGGATAGATGCCCTGCAGCCGATGGAACAGAAAGTGGAGCAGGTGCTGGAGATAATTAAAAGTTCAAAGTAAAAATCATGGCAGTGAATGAAAATAAGTGGGGGCTTCTGTATTGTCCCCGTGGCGGTTGGCGCAGTGCCAAACGCTGGGAAAAGATAGAAAAGGTGCTCAGGCAGCAGGGCGTGGATTACGACTTTGTGCAGAGCGAAAACCAGAAAAGCGTAGAGCGACTGGTGAAGATGTTTGTCAACAATGGCTATAAGACGATAGTGATTGTTGGCGGAGATTCTGCGCTCAATGATGCCGTTAATAGTCTGATGCAGATGGATGCTTCCGAGCGCAATGAAGTGGCGTTGGGAGTGATTCCTAATGGACTGATGAATGATTTCGCCCGTTTCTGGGGATTCGATGACAGTAACGTGGAGCAGACGGTGGCTTGGCTCAAGAAGCGCAGGGTGAGAAAGATTGACCTGGGATGTATCCGATACACCAACAAGAAGGGGGAGAAGTGCTTGCGCTATTTCCTCAACTGTGTGAACATCGGACTCATTGCAGCGATTATGAATCTGCGTCGCCAGACCCGTCATGTCTTTGGTTCCCGTACGCTGTCTTTCATTTTCTCGTTCATTCTGATGATTTTCCAGCGTCTCGACTACAAGATGCATATCAGGATCAACTCTGATGTCATCAAGCGCAGAGTGATGACGATGTGTGTAGGCAATGCTTCCGGCTATGGTCAGACTCCAAATGCCGTGCCGTATAATGGTCTGCTGGATGTCTCTGTGGTTTATCATCCGCAGATGACCCAGCTTTTTGAGGGTATTTATCTCTTTGTAAAGGGAAAGTTCCTGAATCATAAGAGTGTGCATCCTTACCGTACCCGCGAGGTGGAGGTAGAGGAGGCTTCTCATGCCTTGATTGGCATTGATGGAAGATTGATGAATACGCCTGTGGGGTCTTATAAGATAACTGTAATTCAGGAAGTCATCAACTTCCTGATTCCTGCATAAACGCCAATGAGGGTGAGTTCTATGATTAGAACTCACCCTCATTGGTTATGTTGTGGCTTTTATCCTTTTGCTATTTTCTTGATTTCCTCTTCATTGAGAATCTTGATCTTTCTGACATTCGTTTCTATCAGACCTTCTGAAACAAAGGCTGAGAGTGTGCGGATGCAGTTGCTCGTTGTCATGTTGGATATGTTGGCGAGGTCTTCACGGCTCAGGCTGCAGTCTAGTGTGACTCCGTCTTTAGCCAGTCCGTATGAATCATGCAGAAACAGAAGTGCTTCTGCGAGGCGGGCACGGATGTGCTTCTGGGTGAGATTGACAGTGCGGTCGTCTGATTTTCCGATCTCTACACTCAGGTACTTGATGAAGTAGTGTCCGATCTTGTAGCTTTTCTGCAGCAGCTTCATCAGTACGGGTAGTGGAAAATGGACTACGGTGCAAGTATCCAAAGCCTGAGCTGCAGTCTTGTAGATTTCGTTTGCGAAATAAGCACGGAATCCGAAGAATTCGTTCGGCTTGATGACGCGGATAATCTGGCTTTTTCCGTTGATGCCATCCTTGAATATCTTCACTTTGCCAGTGAGAAGACACATTGCATCAGTGGGAGTTTCATCGCACTGATAAATCATTTCTCCTTTCTTGTATTTGGTGATTTCAACATGTTCTTTCAATGTTGCAATCTGGTCGCTCTCGAGTCCGCCCCATATTTTCGAAATCTCTCGGGCTACCTTAGCTTTATTCGCATCTTTCTTCTTTTCAACCATTATCGTTCGTCTATTTATGCACTAGTTCGTTAAATCGGCTGCAAAATTACACATTTTTTTTGATATAACTCAATAAAAAACGCTAAAAATATGTTTTAAAACATACAAAAGTAAGATTTTCTAAAAATGTGTCACTTTTTCCTTTGTCTTCCCGCAAAAAAGCCGTACCTTTGAATGCAATAAATATAGTCAACAAATATTAAAACCTTAATATAGATCTATGAGTTATCTAAAATTCGAAAAGGCCCTGATGACCAACTTACAAGAGTCATTGCCGAAAGAGTTGTTAAGGACTAATCGCTCGGGCGCATATTCGTGCTCAACGATAGTGGACTGTAATATCCGTAAGTACCACGGACTTCTGGTTGTACCGGTTCCTGAGCTGGACGACGACAACCATGTTCTCTTGAGTTCTCTGGATGTTACGGTGATTCAGCATGGTGCTGAATTCAATCTTGGTCTGCATAAGTACCAGGGCAACAACTTCAGTCCGTTGGGCCACAAGTACATTCGTGAGTTTGATTGCGATAAGGTGCCTACTACACTTTACCGCGTGGGTGGTGTGATCCTCAAGAAAGAGGTAGTCTTCCAGCATTATGAAGATCGAATCCTGATCCGCTATACGCTGGTTGACGGTCATTCTGCCACAACACTTCGTTTCCGTCCTTTCTTGGCGTTCCGCAGCGTGCGTCAGTTTACCCATGAGAATGCAACCGCATCTCGTGACTACTCTGGTGTTGACAACGGAATTAAGACATGTATGTATGCTGGTTATCCAGACCTCTATATGCAGTTCTCAAAGAAGAACGAGTTTAAATTCTGCCCAGATTGGTATCGTGGTGTAGAATATCCTAAGGAGCAGGAGAGAGGTTATGCTTCTAATGAAGACCTCTATGTACCAGGATATTTCGAGATGGATATCAAGAAAGGCGAGTCTATTGTCTTTGCTGCAGCTACATCTGAAATCAAGACTACCAGCTTGAAGAAACTCTTTGATAAAGAGGTGGATGAACGTGCACCTCGCGATAATTTCTTCCATTGCCTGGTGAATGCTGCACATCAGTTCCATCGCCGTGAAAAGAACGACGACCGCTACATTCAGGCTGGTTATCCATGGTTCAAGTGCCGTGCACGTGATACATTCATTTCGCTCCCAGGTCTTACTCTCTCAATCGAGGAGAACGACTACTTCGAGCTTGTGATGCAGACAGCCATGCGCGGATACTATGAGTTCATGGAGGATAAGCCTCTTACTACTCATATTACAGAAATCGAGATGCCTGACGTACCTCTCTGGGCTATCTGGGCTCTTCAGCAGTATGCCAAGGAGACCTCTAAGGAGGAGTGCTACAAGAAGTATGGTCAGTTTATCAAGGATGTCATCAATTTCATCAGAGACAACAAGCACCCTAACCTGGAGTTGATGGAGAACGGCTTGCTCTATACCAATGGTAAGGACAAGGCTGTGACCTGGATGAACTCTACGGCTAATGGCCGCCCTGTAGTGCCTCGTACCGGATATATCGTAGAGTTCAATGCTCTGTGGTATAACGCTTTGTGCTTCTGTGCTGCTTTGGCAGGAACAGCAGGCGAAGAGGATGCACAGCAGGAATTGCTGGCTCAGGCTGAGGTTACCAAGAAGTCGTTCGTTGATACATTCCTCAATGAGTATGGCTATCTCTACGACTATGTAGATGGCAATATGATGGATTGGAGTGTTCGACCAAATATGATCTTCCCAGTGGCATTCGATTATTCTCCATTGTCACAAGACCAGAAGAAGAAGGTACTTGATATCTGTACCCGCGAACTCCTTACACCTAAGGGATTGCGCTCACTCTCACCTAAGAGTGGCGGTTATAATCCTATCTATGTAGGTCCTCAGACACAGCGCGACTATGCTTACCATCAGGGAACAGCATGGCCATGGCTGGGTGGTTTCTATATGGAGGCAAGCTTGAAACTCTACAAGCGTACCCGCTTGAGTTTCGTTGAGCGCCAGATGGTAGGTTACGACGACGAAATGTCTTATCACTGCCTTGGTACAATCAGCGAGCTCTTCGATGGCAACCCACCATTCTCAGGTCGAGGCGCCATATCTTTCGCCATGAACGTGGCAGAGATTCTCCGTGCGCTCGAATTACTAGAAAAGTATCAATATTAATATAAGGAGGACGCTATATGAAAGTATTAATGTTTGGATGGGAGTATCCTCCTCACGTATTTGGTGGCTTGGCTACTGCCAACTTTGGTATCACCCAGGGCTTGCATGCCCAGGGAGATGTCGATATTACATTGTGTCTGCCTCATCCTTTCGGTGATGAGGATCGCAGTGCATGTAAATTTGTGGCTATGAACAGTGTGCCTATCGCCTGGCGCGACGTCAATCATGACTATGTGCAGCAGCGTGTGGGCAACATCATGAATCCTGATGACTATTTCCGCTACCGTGACCACATCTATGCCGACTTTAACTATATGAACGTGAATGACCTCGGCTGTATGGATTTTGCCGGCGGTTATCCATCTAATCTCCACGACGAGATCAACAACTACAGCATCATCGCTGGCGTTGTTGCCCGTAGCGAAGAATTTGATATTATCCACGCCCACGACTGGTTGACATTCCCTGCTGGTATCCATGCCAAGCGAGTGAGTGGCAAGCCATTGTGCATCCATGTACATGCTACCGACTTCGACCGTAGCCGTGGTAAGGTGAACCCTACCGTATATGCTATCGAGAAGGACGGTATGGATAATGCCGACTGCATCATGTGTGTATCTGAGTTGACCCGTCAGACCGTGATTAACCAGTATCATCAGGATCCACGCAAGTGCTTTGCCATGCACAATGCGGTGTATCCATTGAAGCAGGAGTGGCAGGACATTCCACGCCCAGACCATAAGGGCAAGGAGAAGGTGGTAACCTTCCTGGGACGTCTCACCATGCAGAAGGGTCCTGAGTATTTCGTAGAGGCAGCCAATATGGTGTTGCACCGTACCCGCAACGTGCGTTTCTGCATGGCAGGTTCGGGCGATATGATGGATCAGATGATTTATCTGGCAGCCGAAAGAGGTATTGCCGACCGTTTCCACTTCCCTGGTTTCATGCGAGGCAAGCAGGTATATGAGTGCCTGAAGGATAGTGATGTATATGTAATGCCATCCGTGAGTGAGCCATTCGGTATCTCTCCTTTGGAGGCTATGCAGTGTGGTACACCTACCATTATCTCTAAACAGAGTGGTTGCGGTGAAATCCTCACCAACTGTATCAAGGTAGATTACTGGGATATCCATGCCCTTGCCGATGCTATCTACAGCATCTGCCACAACGAGAGTCTCTTCGATTATCTCTCAGAGGAAGGCAGAAAGGAAGTAGATCAGATTACCTGGGAGAAAGTGGGAGCCCGCATCAAGGATCTCTATCTCAAGACTTTGGGATGGAAGTAATGTTTAATATTTAATGTTAAATGTTAAAGGGCTAATCATAAAGTTCAAAGTTCAAAATTTAAAGTTCAAAGTATGAAAACAATTTGTTTATATTTCGAGATACATCAGATTACCCATCTGAAACGCTACCGCTTCTTCGACATCGGTACTGATCATTATTACTATGATGATTATGAGAATGAGCGTAGCATCAACGACATCGCAGAGCGCTCTTACATGCCTGCACTCAATGCTATCCAGGAGATGATTGAGAAGAGCGGTCAGTATTTCAAGGTTGCCTTCTCGCTCTCTGGTGTCGGTATGGAGCAGTTGGAGCTTCACGCTCCTCAGGTTTTGGAGAAGTTGCAGGAATTGAACCAGACCGGTTGTGTAGAGTTCCTCGCAGAGCCTTATTCTCACGGCCTTTCTTCTCTCGTCAACGAGGAGACCTTCAAGTCTGAGGTGAAGCGCCAGTGCACAAAGATTGAAGAGTACTTCGGCAAGAAGCCTACCGTACTCCGCAACTCTTCTCTCATCTATAGCGATGAGATTGGTGCTACTGTAGCTGATATGGACTTCGTGGGTATGCTTACCGAAGGTGCTAAACACGTATTGGGTTGGAAGTCACCACACTATGTATATCACTGTGCGATGAATCCAAAGCTCAAGCTCTTGCTTCGTGATGTACGTCTGAGCGATGATATCTCTTTGCGCTTCGCCAACAGCGACTGGGAGGGCTATCCACTCTTCGCGGATAACTATATGAACGACATTGCTTCATTCCCAGAGGAGGAGCAGGTTATCAATATCTTCATGGAGTTGTCGGCTCTTGGTATTGCTCAGCCATTGTCTAGCAACATCCTTGAGTTTATGAAGGCTTTGCCTGAATGCGCTAAGCAGCGTGGCATTACGTTCTCTACTCCTACTGAAATCTGCAAGAAGATCAAGTCTGTAGGTGAGATTAATGTACCTGATACATTGAGTTGGGTAGATGAGGAGCGTGACGTAAGTTCTTGGCTCGGTAACCCAATGCAGCGCGAGGCTTTCAACAAGCTTTATAGCGTAGCTGATCGTGTACGTATCGCCAATGATCCACGTATCAATCAGGACTGGGATTATCTCCAGGCAAGCAATAACTTCCGCTTCATGACCACCAAGCCTAGCAACGTAGGTCTTGACAGAGGTATTTATGCCAGTCCATTCGATGCATTCACCAACTATATGAATATTCTTGGTGACTTCATCAACCGAGTAAACGATCTCTATCCTACTGATGTAGATAATGATCAGTTGGAGGGTCTTCTTACCACCATCACCAACCAGGATGAGGAAATCGAGATGAAGGACAAGGAGATTACCCGTCTCCAGGCTAAGATAGAGAAGATTGAGAAGGAGGTAGCAAAGCTTCGTGCAGATAAGCCAGCTGCCAAGAAGCCAGCTGCCAAGAAGACTGCTGCCAAGAAGGCACCAGCCAAGAGAACTACAGCCAAGAAGACAGCAGAAAAGCCTGCTGAGGCTGCAGAAGAGAAGTAAGCTTAGAATTTAGATTACTCATAACTTTTAGTCCCCCTTGCGGCTCGTGTTGAGCAGTGAGGGGGACTTTTTGTATTCTTCAGCTTATGGGGGAAAATGGATTGGCTTGATTATAGTGTTCCTTGTATCTTGGTGAATTAGATCAAGCTTCAAGAAAAGTAATAAGCTTCAAGAAAAAGTTTGAATTACATGATTAAAAAAGGCTGTATCTAGAGGATAAACCTCCAAGATACAGCCTTTAATCTGATATAGAGTGTGTATGTGATGGTAATTCTATTAATAACCAGGATTCTGGTCAGCTGAACTTAACTGGTCGTTGGCATCGATGGCAGCCTGTGGGATAGGGCGCAGAAGCTTCTCGCCTATATACTGGGCTGCCTTATCTCCCATTTCGTAGTTATACTTGGTGCAACGCTCAACCAATGTCTTGGTTCTGCGGAGATCCATCCAACGGGCACTGTTACCGAAGTTCTCGCAAGCGCTCTCGTCAAGAATGTTGTCGATGGTGATTGTGCCTGTAAGTGCAGCAAGACCTGCACGCTGGTGAACTTCGTTGAGGCGGGCCAATGCCTTGGTGTTATCGCCGGCCTTGAGGTAAGCCTCTGCTGCAACGAGAAACATCTCTGGCAATGTGATGATATGGATATCACGATAGCAGGTATTCTTTTGGTTAGAAGCAGTATGGCTGTCATCAAACTTCTTGCAAGGATTTGAACCGTAAACCAGCTGCTGGTTGTCGTAATAATCCATATCCTTGCCATCCATATTCTGTGCCTCCTTGGTCTTTGAATCCATCGGGATGCGGTAGGTATTCGCTCTGTTGGCTGGATCTTCTGCCTTCCATGCAGCAAAGTCTGCATCAGTTTCATACCATGCAGAATAGTAACGGGTTACAGGATATCCCTTCAGACTCTCACCATTCTTATACCATGTCCAGTAGCCTGTGCCTGCGGCATTGCCCTTGTTTACATCCGGCAATTCCTTCATAAAAGTTGCATCGTAACGCAGGTCACCCTTCTGGAAGCAATGCAAGGCATAGAGAGTTGGTACATAACTGGAAGTTGTTGCCTTGATAGGATCCTCAGCTCCACCCAGATAGTTGCAGTAGTAGCCGCTCCATTCTGTACCACCTGATGTGGTATTATTGGCAGTTGCCAGATCATATTCTACATCCCAGAGGAACTCTGCGTTATCATCGCCAGAACCATCTGCCTTCCAAAGGCTGGCAAATGGTGTGGTCAACTTTCTGCCTGCAATTACCTCATCGGCAAGAGAAGCTGCCTTGGCAAAGTATTCCTGCTTGCCGAGGTCCCATGCTGCTGAGAGATAGGTCTTGGCAAGGATAGCCTTGGCTGTTTCCTGACTGATGCGGCCGCCACCCTTGGTTGCTGTTGATGCCTCGAGTACGTTCTGGCTGATGACATCCTCCAATTCGCTGATGATGTAGTCATATACTTCTTCAGCAGAAGACTTAGGATATCCGGTTTCTGCAGAAGTTAGGAAATCCTTCATCAAAGGCACACCTCCGAAATTATTCACCAGCAGATAATACTCGTATGCTGCCAGGACACGTGCCTCGCCAACGAGCTTGTTCTTCGTGGCATCATCTACCTTAGCACTCTGTGCATAGTATGACACAGAGTTGGCAGCACGGATACCTGAATAGAGATAAGTATAGAGATTCTTGATATCACTATTCTCAGGAGTCAAGGTCTCGTAAGTATTCAATGGCTCGTTCATCTTGTTGCGGGCATCAGCATACATATCTGTACCTGCTGAGAAACAGCTGGTGAACAGAGGTGCCGCATAGACGTCTTGCAGACGCTGATAGGCGTCGTTTACCAAAGTGTTGAAACCATCCTTGGTAGCGAATGTTTGCTTGTCGCTTACATTCGACTTGTTTTCTGCGTCCAGAAAATCGCTACAGCTAGTCATGGTACCCATGCAGCAAGCAGCGAGAGCTACGCTATATAATATCTTTTTCATAATTGTTTCCTTTAATTATATATGAAGTTTAGAACTTGATAGGATGAAGCTTAGAACTTCAAATTAACACCAAACTGATAGGTTACAGATGCTGGACCACCATTCTGCAGATTCTGTGAAGCCCACTCAGGGTCAAAGCCCTTGTAGTTGGTGAAGCAGAATGGGTTCAGGATATTCATATAAACACGAAGGTTACGAATACCAGCTTTGCTCACTACATTCTTTGGCAAGGTATAACCCAAGGTGATGTTCTTAACCTTGGTGAAAGAGGTCTTCTGATACTGGAAGCCTTCTCCCTTAGCTGAACCCTTGTCGCCGAAGTAACCACCCATGGATGTATCGCTGTTGTTTGGATAAGGATACTGTCCGTAGTGGGTCTCTGTGGCGGTTGTAATCTCACCTGTCTCATGATTGATGATCGGTGCTCCTGCAGGGATGTAGTAATCCAGCTGCATGTGAGCATTACCACGGTCGCTATACTTCATAAACTTTTCATGGAAGTAGCTTCGAGACCAGAATCCGCTCTTGGTATAGAACATAATAGAGAAGTCGAAGCCTTTGAAATAGACATTGGTAGAGAGACTTCCTGTCCAGCGTGGATCGGTGCAGCCATAAATCTGCTTATCGCTGTCGTCAATCTTGCCATCGTCGTTCCAGTCGTTAACGGCTACCTGACCTTCATACCACTTATACTTACTGCCATATCTCTCGTAGAATTCCTTCAAGGTATAGTGCTTGTCACCATTCATGGTGTGCATGGTTACACCCTTGTCAGTAATCACTTCGGTGTGGGTATAGTCGCGGAGCACGTTCAATGGCTCGCCGATGAACCAGTTGTTGGCTACCTCATCTACCTTACCGTTACTCAACTCCTTAATCTTGTTCCAGTTGCGGGCAAAGTTCACGTTGGCACTCCAAGAGAAGTCCTTCTTGTTAATAATATTGAACTGCAAGCCCAACTCGATACCTCTGTTCTGAACAGAACCAACATTGAAGGTAGAAGTCTTCTCACCAGTTTCCAAAGGCACAGAACGAGACATAATCTGACCATCTGAAAGACGGTTATAGAAGTCGGCAGTTACATTGATGCGATTCTTCAGGAAACTCAAGTCGAGACCGAGGTCAAACTCCTTCACTTTCTCCCAGATAAGGGCGGTGTTAACCAATCCGTTAGGATGATAACCCTGTACTTCTGTACCATCGATGGTGACATAGGTAGGACCAGTGGCAGAAGCGATGGTTACATAATCGCCTACATTGTTATTACCGGTAACACCATAAGAAACACGGAGCTTGGTATTGTCGAGCCAAGAGCTGAACTGCTTCATCCATGCTTCATCAGAGATACGCCATGCCGCAGCTACTGATGGGAACCATCCCCAACGGTTGCCGTCGGCAAAACGTGAACTTCCATCGGCACGGAGTGTAGCTGTTGCCATATATCTTCCCTTGTAAGAATAGTTGGCACGGAAGGCGAATGACTCCAAAGATGACTCGTTGTATGTGCTGGAAAGATTCTTGTCACCGCTGGCAGAACCCAGATTGTGGAAGGTGGTATGGTCGTTGGCGATACCCTTAGCTTCCTCATACTGATATTCCGTATTGCTCTTGTAGAGTGAGAAGAGAGCCATGGCACCAATGTTATGGTCGCCGAAAGTCTCGTTGTAGTCGATCTGGTTATCCCAGGTCCAATCCATACGAGTGGTGTTACCCACAGAGGCAAAGTTAGTCTTGTTCTTCTGATAGTAGGTAGAACCTACATCGTTGCCCTCGTTGATACCTGTGGCATAGAAGATGCCCTGGCGCTTGTGAGAATAGTTAGGAGAGAAAGTTGTGGTAAACTTCAATCCCTTCATGATGTTGGCACGAAGATACAGGTTACCCATCATGGTGTATTTCTTGGTCTCATTGGTATAGTTACCATCATAGAGGTCAATCAATGGGTTGTATGTAGAGGTAAACTGTGCATCAGAACCAAAAGCTGCCTTGGCTCCTGGGTTAGGAATCAAGTTGCCGTCTGTATCTGTAGGAGATACGAATGGGTTGAAATAGAATGCGTTTACGTATGGAGAGTAAGTACCATCTGTACATACATCTTCTGTTCTGCTCATAGATAAGTTAACAGAGAAACCTGCATCAAAAATCTTGGAAAGCTTGGCATCCATGGATCCTTTCAGGTTGAAACGCTCATAGTCGTTGCCTTTGAATACGTTTTCCTCGCCCTGATAACCCATACCTACGCGATAGTTTACCTTATCAGTTGCACCTGCAGCACTGACGAAGTGGTTCTGCTGAGCAGCTGTGCGGGTTACCATCTTCTTCCAGTCGTAACCGTCGAAGCTTGGATCCATCATCAACTCGTAAAGCTTTGAATCCTTGTAGCTGGTTCCTCCCTTGCGGGTCAGGAAGGCTGAATTCAAGTCGGTATTCTTGATGATGTAGTGTGGATGTCCATCGGCATCAACACCCTTGCGGCTAGAACCGTCATAGCTCTTTCCGTCAAGCGTTGTATATCTGGCAAAACGGTAATCCATAAACTCGTTGGCACCCATCATTTCTGGCATACGTGCTGTCTTCTTCACACCATAATATCCATCGTAAGAGATGGTTGCCTTCTGTGCCTTATCTGCACCCTTGCTACCCTTAGTGGTAATCATGATGACACCGGCAGAAGCACGGGAACCATAGATGGCAGTAGAGGAAGCATCTTTCAATACGTCGATACGATCGATATCGTCTGGATTCAAGAAGTCCATATTGTCGCAAACTACACCATCAATCACATAGAGAGGCTGAGCCTGCTTGTTAATGGAAGCTTGACCACGAACCTGGATATTGAAGCCTGCACCTGCACGGCTACCCGACTGGGTGATGTTGACACCCGGCACAGAACCCTGCAAGGACTCTGCAAGATTGGTTGTACCACGAGCGGCAATTTTATCTGAATTAACAGAGGCGATAGAACCGGTGACATCTCTCTTGCGCATAGTACCATAACCAACGACAACTACCTCATCGAGGGCTTCGTTGTCATCTTCCAGTACGATGTTCCATGATTTCTGACTTCCTACTTTTACCTTCTTTGGCTTGCAGCCGATATAGCTGAAAGTCAATTCTGTATTAGGATTCGCATTTTGGATGGTGAAGTTACCATCGAGGTCGGTAATACCACCGGCCTTGCCGCTTTGATCTGTAATGGTTACACCTATCATAGGTTCGCCATTAGCATCCTTTACGGTACCCTGGATTGTTTTTTGTGCAAATGCAGTAAAACAAACCGAACTCAATGCTAGTGCCATGCTGGCACGTCTTAGTTGTTGATACATAATGATGTTTGTTTTGTAGGTTATTATTTCTTGTTTATTTGTTTTGGTCTATTGAAATTTACTAGCGATAAGTATTCGTGTTTCATTTTCGTAAGATCATTAGGAATCTTTGATTTTTGATATGAATCTTTGATTTCTGCCACAAAAGTACTAAAAATTATTTAATCTGAACGAATTTTAATGAAAAAATACACGTAAACGTTTGCGCTGGAAATATCTACGTCTTAGTGCTTTTATGGCTGGTGGGCAAAAGAAGAAGGCTGCATCTTAAGGATAAACCTAAAGATACAGCCTTGAATGATTAAGCGGTATTTTTATATAAAATTCTGATTGATAAACAGAATCTTCTCTTCTATGTATGAGTTCTTTGAACTACTCAAAATGAATCCAGTTGATATCGAAGAAGGCTGCATCGTTTTTCTTGGCAGTGCGGGTGTTGAAGAAACCGAGTTTCGCACCAATCCACTTGCCTTCGCGTACAGTAAACGGATTGCCTATCTTGATAAACTTCTTGCCATCCAGGCTGTAGCTCCATTCTGCGATAGCCTGTATCTGGTTGGCGATGCCCTCGCTATGAACCTTTACGCGGAGCCATACATCCTGAGTGGCGATGCGGGATGAAGGAATGTCATCTACGGCATATTTCACAGTGTAAGGCTGTGGTTGCTTGCTGGTCTTGATGGCTACTTGCTTCACCACTTTCTCTGCCTTGCCCTTTTCTGCCTTCTCACAGGTTACATATTGCAAAACAACGCCTTCTTCCTTGGTATCAACAAACTTGAGTGCAGCATAGTCCATACCCTGCATGATCATACCTGCGCTTTCACCGAGAATCTTATCATTCTCCTTGTAGGCTTCTGTGCGGTTAGGGATGAACTTCACCTTTGCTGTGGCAGTGAAGTTCTCGGTAGGGAGCTTCTGGAGCAGGAGGTTAGGGAGATCATATAGATTCTTCATATCCTCTGCCTGCTGTACGCCATAGAGGCGCAGCTTTGACTTCCTGGCATCGCAGAAATACCAGTAGTGGCTGTAAGGACCGTTCCACTGCCATTGCAGACCGAGGTCTATGCTGTTGAAATCATCCGATTCCTTAGGCTGGAAATTTCCGCTTGATGGCAAGTTTGGCTTCTTCCATTGCTGAACAGGATCTCCGCATCCGTCTCCATCCTTGTCATCTCCGATGACGAGCCAGTCGTTTACCCATTTGGCTGGTTGCAGATGAACCACACGACCATAGGCGTGTTTGTCCTGGAAGTGGAGGAACCAGTCTTCTCCGTTCTGTGTATCTACCCAGGCTCCCTGGTGAGGACCGTTTACTTTCTTGTTCTTTCCCTGAGCCATCCCCACATACTCCTCGTAAGGACCGTATGGATTCTTGGAACGCAGTTCTACCTGCCAGCCGTATTTCACTCCGCCCGCAGGACTCATGATGTAATAATAGCCGTTACGCTTGTAGAACTTGGTGCCTTCGATGGTAGGCTGGTCTTCATGCCCATCATATACGATGCGTGAAGGACCAATCACCTTGGTACCATCCGGTGACATCGGCGCAACGAAAAGCACCGATTTGATGCCGGCTCTTGAGCCGGCGCAGCCATGCGAAAGATAAGCTTTGCCATCCTCGTCCCAGAGAGGGCAGCAGTCGATAAGGCCTTTTCCCTTCATCACCCAGGTAATAGGTTCCCAAGAACCACGGGGATCCTTTGTCTTGGTCATGAAGAGACCCTGGTCAGGGTCACCGCAATAGATGTAGAACCATCCGTCGTGATAGCGGATGGATGGAGCCCATACGTAGTTGCCATGCTGTACTTTTTTGCGCCAATCCAGGTCTGTGCCTTTATACTCCGGCAAGACTGGATAATCATCGAGTAGGGCAGCACCGATAATCTCCCAGTTTACCAGGTCTGTACTGTGCAGAATCTGCAAACCTGGGAAACACTGGAAGGATGATGAGGTCATATAGTAGTCATTGCCCACACGGCATACGTCTGGGTCAGAATAGTCTGCATCAATAACCGGATTGCGGTACATTCCGTTCTTCAGGTTAGGATTCCATGTTTGGGATGGAGCCTGTGCTTTTACGCTTAGTGAAGAAAGGGGTGTGCTCAATGCCATTGTTGCAAGAACACACATAAATGATGATTTGATATTCATTGTTATCTATGATAAATGGTTGGTTACTTATTTTGCTACGTATTTTTTGTTGTTGTAAACGTAAATACCTTTATTGAGTCCTTTGATATCTTCTGTTTGCGAATTGTTTCTTACAACTCGTCCGCCCAGGTCGTAAACATGATGGTCTGCTTCCTTTTTGGCTGTAGTGATATTCCTGATGCTCGTTGCTACGGCATTGCATTGGTCATCCCATGACGAATCAAAATCCTTGAGCCATAGAGACCCGCTGCTGACCGTGATTTTGGAATTATTCTTGAATATCAGGTTATCCACAAAGCGGATATCTATTCCTTTCTTTGCTGAAATCTGCACATTGTCGAGTGTGATGTTCCTGATATGGCTTTCCGGACGGCCTATTAGGAAAATAGCATTTCCCGCACATACATCTGTGGTCTTTACATTCTGGAGCAAGATGCCGTTGTAGGTTGGGGTCGTGCTATCTACTGCTCTTGCATTCTCCTTATCTACCAGTGGGTCGCTATTATACTTCTTGTCGTAGAAGCAATCCATGGAGAATGGGTTCTTCACTTTGGTCATGGTGAAGTTGGTGAACCTGAAGTCTTCCTCACCACCACCACGGAGGGTACCATCCGAATTAATTCCTGTCTTGAGGCGGATACCGGCGGTAGTACCATTCATCGTGATATTGTCGAACCATACATGTTTGATGTTATGGGTATAGCTACCTATGGATGCACCATGACCTGTTCCGAAATAGCAATCCCATACATGAATGTACTGTGCATCATTGTCGCAAACCACGTTATCATCTCCATTACTGATATTGCAGTTGTAGATGTTGACGTATGGTCCCCAGATGGCAACACCATCCGTATTATGAGAAGCTTTGCCTTTTCCTATTTCTGAGGCAGGCTCACTGATTGTAACGTCGTGGATGGTGGCATGGCTGGCCTTTCCACCATTACTGATGGTGATGTTGACACCTGGAGTGTTCTGGATCTTGAAGTTGCGAAGCAAGAAGCGCTTGCCTTGTTCGAAGCGGATCATAGCTCCAGGGTTGAAGGTCTCTTTATTCTCCTTTGCAAGCCACCAGCGGGCACCCTGTCCGTCGATGACAGATGTTTCGCCTTCACCTTCTATGACAATATCCGTGATGCCTTTTCCTCTGTTTTTGCAGCCAATGAAAACAATCTTGCAATTTGGAGCCTTACCGTATTCCACTAGTTTCAATGTAGCATTAGCACTTAGGTGGAGGATGGTTTTCGACTTGATGCTCAGCACTTCTGTCTGGCTTGTCATCTGGTCTTTGCTGCCAAACATCCATGTACCGGCTGGTATTACGACCATACCGCCAGTAGCAGGGACTGCATCAAGAGCTTTCTGGATAGCTTTTGTGTTGTCTTCTGCGGATATAGAGGCTCCGTAATCCTTGATGTTAAAAGTATTTGCCGATGTGATTTCCGGCAGCTGTGGCAATTCCACGGCTGTCCAACCTTCAGGTGTGTTCTGTGCTTTTTGTTCAGCAGCCATACCTGTAAATGTCTGTGCCTTGCTCAAGTAAGGTACAAACATAAGTACTATGAGTACAATTTTTCTGATCATTCTTTTATTCATAAATTTTTAGGCTTATATTTCTGAATCGCAAAGTTACAATATTTTTGCCGATTACTGATGCTGTCATAATATAAATTAATACGAAAACGATTACGCTTTTGCTTATGATGTGCTTGATGTTATTACTGGTCAGAAAGAGCCTTGTTTCTCTTTTTGCCTGGTAATGGCACAATATTGCCCTGGTAAAGGGCAATATTGTGCCATTACCAGGCAAAAAACGATATGTCGGGAGAAAGATTCCTACAGTACTATCCTAGTGATTCGCTCTATGGCTTTCTGCTGCATACGGAGAGTTTTGCTTGTAAAAATCCTACTCTCGGTTTCTCTCTTCACTCTTCACCATTTTGCCTGAAACCCCGATAAACACTGGGGGTATGAGAGGTGAAGAGTGGGTTACAACTCTTCACCTATTCAAATGCTTGTCTATGAGACACTTGTAGCGCTTTCGTGAAGAGTGTTTTTGAGAGTAGCTGCTTGCGCATAAAAAAGTGTAATACTCAATATTAGAGCATTACACTTTTAATATTACTGTATGAACTTGTTCTATTCTACAACAATCCAACGTGGGTCTCCGTAGTTCTGATATTGAGAACGGAGAGCATTCTTGATGGTGAAGTCGCCCTTGGCAGCATCCTCCCACAACTCTGTTGAAGAAGCGCTCAACTCATCACCAATCTCATAGCCTGAGTTCCACTTCATATCGTTGGTATAGAATGTACTAGTTATGTCCTGCTGACCCTTCATACTTACACCCTTGATGGTTGTATCGTCTGCAGCATAGAATGGACCAATCAAGCAGTTGCTCATAATAACCTTGGTATCTTTGAGCTTGTTGACATCGAACATTGATTTGCCAGTCTGTACGCTGTTGTAGATTGTACAGTGATCCAATGTGATATTCAGTTTCGCCTGTTTGGTATTGATGATAGCTCCAGCCTCAACACCTGTGAGGGTAGTGTTAGTAATACTGATGTCTGTAAGCGTCATCTTGGTCTGGTCTTTTGCATTGATCACACCATAGCTACCGATATTGCTGATAACACAGTTGTTGATGCTTACCTTACCTACCTTGCATTCACTCTTGATGCTCTGGAAGCGGATAACACCACGTGTATCAGAGATGTTGCATTTCTCCATTTCAATTGCCTCAATGTTATTTGAACCTGAGATGTTCAAAATATAATTGTCTTTCTTGTTTTTGTTGACAAGATTGAGGTTGTAGAAGCGGATAACGCCACGATCTGTATCACTGTCAAACTTAGCACCTACGACGTTGAAGGTTGGTGTATTGTCACCGGCAGCACCCCAGAAGTAAACACTCTTGATATTGGCAGGGATGGTAGGAACCTTGTTCTTTCCGTCTGCGTCAAGTGGTGTCTGGTAGTTCAATCCCTGTGGGAATACGATGACAATCTTGTCGTTCTCGGCATTTGCCATGATGTCGTTGATGTCATCATTCTCAGAAAGAGTGATGATCTGATAGCCCTCTGGGAATGCTTCGTTAGTCTTGAAGCTGTAAGTACCGCGTACTACATCGCCATTCCAGAGCTTCACCTTATATGAAGTGTTAGCCTCCAAGCCTCTGAGAGTAACCAAGCCAGCAGCTACTTCTGCAGCTGTTACATCCTGCTTCACAGAATCCTTGTCCTTGTAGATATAGGCAGCATCAATCTGCTTGCCAGCTTTGAATGCTACATCTGCAGTATTGGTTCCTGGTGTAACATCTGTGATGATCTGCTCAGACTTGGTCTTGAAGCTATACTTATCCAGATACTTCCAGTTGGATGTCTTGCCCTCATCGTTCAAGCCACGCATACGGATGTAGTACTTGGTAGAACCCTGCAGGTCATAGATGGTATCTGGAGTAGAAGTCAATTCCTTGATGATGCTTTTGCCATTGGCGTTTTCAGCAACTTCATTGTTGAGCGTATCAGTACTGATTTCTACGATGTACTTTGTTGTATTTGGCATCTTCTTGAACTCTATGCCTACTCGGTCGTCCTGAGGAGTTACACTCAGTGAGGTGGTATGGAAGAGTCGGTCGTAAGATGCATCTACGTCCCAATCATTCTTGTCTGTACAAGAATTGAAAGAGATGGCAGCCAGGAGCGCTGTGGCTCCTAAGCATACCTTTTTAGTTATATTATTGATTTTCATATAATATTCTGTATTTCTGAATTCTTGTTACGATGATTACCAACCGTATGAGTTCTGAAGTGTACCGTTGGAATCGGCGATGGTTGAGTTACCGATAGGCATGATGTAGCGGTTCTTTACCTTTACGTCGTCTCCTACGAGACCATCGCTGATAAGAGGTAATGCAGTATCGACAAACTTGTCTGTGCCAGATGTGAGGCTAGCCTTTCCGAATGAATCCTGGCTACCCTGGTAATCGGCAGCAGTCTTGCCTTCTGGCAGACCATACCATGTTACACTGCTCATATCAATCTGAGTCTTTGCCTCATCCTTATAGTTGAAGTAGAGCTTAGTCTGATACTTGCCTGCCTCAAGGTCTGCGATATACTGCTGCTTGAACTCCTTGATCTTCTCAACCAGAAGATTCCAGCGAATCAGGTCGTACTTACGGATTGTTTCACCTGCAAACTCCCATGCATTCTCCTGAACGAGGGCATCAAAGAAGTTATCTGCTGTTAGAGCATCTACGTATGCTGCAGCCTCTGTTTTGTGATTTGCATCGAAAGCACGGGTATGTACTTCCTTCAATGCCTCACGGGCTGTAAGGCCAGCATCACCGGTATAGTGAGCATCAGGACCACCAGCCAGCTCATTCAAGCACTCTGCGTAGTAGAGCAATACCTGAGAGTAGCGCATCTTGACAGGGTTGATACCTGTTGTGTGCTTAGCAGTAGCCTTCAGGTTGTTTGCAAGCCATGAAGCACCCATCTTGCGGGCATCCCATTTACCGACATAGATTTCGAATGGGTTGTTACCCTTCATATTCTCCTTGGTTACACTGTTGTCGTCATCCTTGATTTCGATATTAGAGCAAGTAATGTCACGACGTGTGTCATTCTTGTCGAATGAATAGAGGAATGGAGCTGTGAGCTTCAGCTTACCTGATGAGTTGCCGTAACCGAACTTGGTTGTAACGCCGCTAAGACGTACGCCAACAGTGTAGCCTAACTCGCCACTTACATTCTCACCCAGAGGAATCTCGAAGAGGTTCTCGTGGTAAGACTGGTCGAGCTTCAACTGGTTTACAAGCTCCCACTCATTCTCGAAAGATGGATTCAGAGAGTGAGTACCATCAGTAATGAGTGCTGTCCAGTGGCTGAGGGCACGCTCAAAGAGAGCCTTGCGCTCTGCTGCACCTGGGCGCTGGGTAGGGTAGGTAGCATCACTGTAGGATGCAGTCTCATATCCATCCTTTGCCTTTTCGCGGATTACATATCCTGCACGGGTCATTGCTATCTGAGCCAAGAGACCATGTGCATAACCCTTGGTTGTATGCTCTGTTGTATAGCCTGTAACCTTGTCTGCCCATGGCAAGTACTCGATAGCCTCGTCGAGGTTGTTCATCAAGGTGTCCAATACTTCATCACGATCTGTCTTTGCCATATATGCATTAGATAAGTCTGACTTGCTTGACTCCAACTTCAAAGGAACATCACCGAATGTACGAACCAGGTCGAAGTAAACCATGGCACGCAAGGTAAGAGCCTCACCCAAATAACGCTTCATGGTGTTTACCTCTGATTTGCTGCCTGAGTTGAGCAATGGGCTCTGGCGGATACCCTCAATGCAGAGGTTAGCGTCCTCGATAACCTTATACATGTTGGTCCACACCTTGTCAAGGTTGGTGAAACCAGGATCTACGTTGTAGTTCATCACACCACGATAGTTACCTGTAGCGTGAACGGTGGTATTGTCAAGAGCATCGATGAGCTCGCAGTCGGTATTCAGTCCCATTACGATACTGAAGTCCTGTGCGTATGTACGGTCATCAGACAAGCCACCATATATCTTATTGATTCGCAAACCTGTGTAGTAAGTAGAATTGTACACAGACTCAGTGTTCAGCTCTGATGGTGAAGTCTTATCCAGGAAATCTGAGCAAGACACCATGCTGAGCATACCCATAGTGAGTGCGAATGATGAAATGATCTTCTTCATATCTGTATTTATATTCTGAAAAGATTAATTAAAATGTAACGTTGATGCCACCTACGAATGTGCGGCTCTTTGGATAAGCTGCATAATCGATACCTGGGCACATTGGGTTGTTCTTGCTGCTTGTATCAACCTCAGGGTCGTAGCCCTTGTAGCCGGTGATGCAAAGCAAGTTGTAACCGGTAAAGTAGATTCGTACATTGCTGATGTGCAATGGAGCAATCCATTTCTTAGGGAATGTATAACCTACTGTTACATTCTGCAAGCGAAGGAATGAAGCATCCTCTACAGCATAATCAAGAATGACCATCTGTGATACGGCTGCTGGGTTCCAGATAGACTTGCCCTGGTTGAGCTCGTTCAACTTGTTCATCACGCCTTCTGTACCACCATACTGGGCGATGATGGTAGGACTTACGCTTTTACCGAGGTTCAAACCTGTTGCAGGATCAATCCATGTATAACGATTCTCAAGACGGAAATCATCTACGAGGTTGTACTTCTTATTAGAACCTGAATAGAATGAGTTTGCCAACTTGGTACCATTCACAATCTTGTTTCCAAGAGAGTAATTGAAGAAGACATTGAAGTCGAAGTTACCTACGTGTCCATCGAATCCGAAACCACCAGTAGTTGTAGGAACGGTATTGCCAAGACGCTGCTTCAATGGTTTGCCATCCTCATCGCACTCTACCTTTGGACTACCAGGATAGAGACCGCCGAAGAGGGAAGAGCTGTTGTCTTTTACGCCATCAGCCAAAGCCCACTTACCTGTACCGAGGAGAACGAGATCGCCTGTTCCTGTTGCTGCATCATAAACAGTATAGAAACCATTGGTCTTGTAACCCCAGAGTTCGCCAAGACGACCGCCCTTCTCAATACGGAAGTCTTCGTACTTAGAGATGGTTGAACCACTCCAGTTACTGCTCTGCCATGAACCTTCGCCAGCCAGGTCCTTGATGCTGTTCTTGTTGTAAGATACATTGAAGTTGAAATTCAAACCGAAGTTCTTCTTGTCAACGATCACAGCATTGAGAGCCAATTCCACACCCTTGTTTTCGGTCTTGCCGAAGTTCTGGAACTGATAGCTATAACCAGTGTTTGAAGGGATGGTTGTACGCATCAGCAAGTCCTTGGTTGTATTCCAGTAGAAATCCAGAGTACCATTGATGCGGCCATTGAAGAAACCGTAGTCGATACCGAAATTACGGGTTACTGTTGTCTCCCACTTCAAGTCTGGATTGTAGAGATATGAGCCATGCTCGAGCATATCGGCACGGTTCTCCGCCCAGAATGGTGGCTTTGCGGTGTTGCTAGCCATAGAGTATGTGGTAGAAAGCAGACCTGAGTTGATACGGTTGTTACCCGCAGTTCCGAAGCTCAAACGAGCCTTCAAGTTAGAGAGCCAGCTGGAAGTGCTCTTCATGAATGCCTCATCAGAAACACGCCATGCCAAAGCCAGAGATGGGAAGAGACCCCAACGGTGATCCTTACCGAACTTGCTGGAACCATCGGCACGCATGGTGAATGTTGCCAGATACTTGTCTGCAATAGTATAGTTCACACGACCGAAGAAAGAGAGAATGTTCTCTTCTGCCTTGATGTCACTCTCATTGTTGAGAGGAGTACCTGCTGCTGTATTTGCCAAAACCTCCTGGATAGTCATAGATGTTGGATATGCTACAGATGTGCTGGTACGTGAGACATCCTGACTGCTGCTCCACTCCTGACCCAGAAGTACATTGAGGTGGTGGTTATTGAACAACTTGGTATTGTCGTATGTTACTGTATTTGCATTACGCCAGTTCTTGTTCTGCAAACGAATGAACTGTGACTGTGGCTGACCATTGAAACCATACTTTGAGTTGGTTGTTGCATTAGAACCCCAAACCTGATCGGTATTGTTGTACTTCCAACCATAACCGAACTCACTACGGAAAGTCAAACCCTTGAATGGCTTCCAGTTCAAACCTACGTTGTAGTTCTGTTGGAAACGCTCCTGATATTTATAGGTATCAGTGATGCGCTCTACAGGGTTGCGCTCAACAGATGTTGAGTTTTCTTCATCCTCATCAGCGTCTGTGAGTGGATAAACTGGCCAGAACTTTACGGTGTTGGCTACAGTAGAGTTAGCAGCATTGCTTTCATTAGTGTCGGCACCACCATTCAAGCCGTCAAGTTTGGTATAAGCCATACGGGCATTGAAGTCGAGAGTCAACCACTTGTTCAAGTTGGCGTTGATCTTGGCATTTACATTGTTCTTTGCATAGCCAGAACCAAGCATGATGCTCTTCTCATCGTTATGAGAGAAACCTACATTATACTTAATGTCCTTGGTACCACCGCTTACGCTTACATTATACTGCTTCTGGTTACCAGTGCGTCCGAATACCTCATCCTGATAGTCAGTACCCTGTACAGACTTCCAGATGTCGAGATCGTCGTAGTCACCATAGTTTGTTGCTCCGTTCTCAAAGAGAGCGTATGCAAAGTTGTAAGGATCGAGAGTCTTGATCAGTTTAGTTACCTTCTTCAATCCGAAAGATGCGTTGAAGTTTACCTGAGTCTTGCCTTCAGAACCGCTCTTGGTTGTTACGATGATGACACCGTTGGCACCACGAGCACCATAGATGGCAGTAGAAGAAGCATCCTTCAAGACATCGATGCTCTGAATTTCGCTAGGAGCGATGTCGCTGATAGAGCTTACAGGGAAGCCGTCAACGATGTAGAGAGGTGAGTTGTCCTGTGAAAGGGAACCACCACCGCGCACGCGAATCTTAACGTCAGCATCTGGTGAACCTTCAGATGTGGTGATGTTTACACCTGCCATCTTACCAGTCATCGCCTCGCTTACGTTAGATACCGGAATGTTAGCAATCTGCTTGTCGCTGATAGATGAGACAGAACCCGTAAGGTCCTTTTTTCTAACAGTACCATAACCGATTACTACAACATCATTGAGGGTTGTATTGTCATCCTCAAGCTTGATGTCAATTGTTTCTTTACCTGCAACGCTTACTTCCTTCGCTTTCATACCAATGTATGAAACCTTCAGTTTCTTGCTCTTGCCTTTTAAGCTCACTGTGAAATTACCGTCAATGTCGGTCACGCCACCATTGCCAGCTACACCTACCTCCATGACAGATGCGCCGATGATTGGCTCGCCCGTATTGTCAGTAACAACACCCTTTACAGTTTGCGCAGAGACGCTTGTTACCATGAACATGAGCGCGCCTGCAAGCGCAATTTTCTTTCTGTTATAATTACCAGACATACACTTATAGGTTAGATTTACCTCAAATCCGCAACCTATAGGGTTTAGTGGGATTTTGCTTGCAAAGCGACAAA
>USRA01000031.1 GCA_900557035.1 uncultured Prevotella sp.
AGATATCTGGCTCAGACTCCTTGTCAAGGTTGATAACCTTAGCGTAGCAACCACCCTCGAAGTTGAATACACCATTGTCATCCCATCCGTGCTCATCGTCACCGATCAACTTACGCTTAGGGTCTGTTGACAATGTAGTCTTACCTGTACCAGAAAGACCGAAGAAGATAGCTGTGTTCTCACCGTTCATATCGCAGTTAGCAGAGCAGTGCATAGAAGCCATACCCTTCAATGGCAAGAAGTAGTTCATCATAGAGAACATACCCTTCTTCATCTCACCACCATACCATGTGTTGATGATAACCTGCTCCTTAGATGTTACGTTGAAAGCAACGCAAGTCTCTGAGTTCAAGCCGAGCTCCTTGTAGTTCTCTACCTTAGCCTTAGAAGCGTTGTAAACAACGAAGTCTGGCTCGAATGCCTCAAGCTCCTCAGCTGTAGGACGGATGAACATGTTTGTTACGAAGTGAGCCTGCCAAGCAACCTCAACGATGAAACGAACAGCCATACGTGTATCCTTGTTAGCACCGCAGAATCCATCTACTACATAGAGGTTCTTGTTGCAGAGCTCCTTAACAGCGAGATCCTTAACAGTACCCCAAACCTGCTCAGACATTGGGTGGTTATCGTTCTTGTACTCCTCTGTTGTCCACCATACAGTGTCCTTAGAGTTCTCGTCCATTACGATGTACTTATCCTTAGGTGAGCGACCAGTGTAGATACCTGTCATAACGTTAACTGCACCTAACTCTGTCTGCTGACCCTTCTCGTAACCCTCGAGACCAGCCTTTGTCTCCTCCTCGAACAACTGCTCGTAAGAAGGATTGTGAGCGATTACTGTAGCACCAGTAATGCCGTACTTTGTCAAATCTAACTTTGCCATTTTTTCTAAATGTATTTAAGTTGTGAAATATTTTTTTCTGAAACTTTATCCTAATATTCAAAATGGGATTTCCAAAACCCTTTTTTCCTAAAACCGCCGCAAAGTTACAAAAAATATGTTTTATGGCAAAGATTCTTAGATAATATTCTTGCATTTTAAAACCTTTTTAGGTTAAAGAATTAAAAAATCGACCCATTCATCTATAATTTGCCATATTGACTTTGCAAATATTCGCCGCAAATCTGCTTCATCCAAATTCATTTTCCACCTATTATATATATAGGGGTTCAGAAGACACATAAAAGCCCATGGATGACACCAGAAGAAGCCGGAAGGAAAAAATAACGGAAAACATTTTGCGGTTTCCGGATTTTGCCTTATCTTTGCAACACCTTTGCTGCATCTTGACAGATGATTTCAGCAGGAATAAACATCGATTGAAATAACAAGAATATAAATACTACGACTTATGAAAATTAATAATCTGAGCGAGCATAACTGCATCATCAACCGCTATCTGGCTGAGATGCGCGACTGCGAGTATCAAAAGAACCGACTCCTCTTCCGCAACAACATCAAGAGAATCGGCGAATATGAGGCCTTCGAGATTTCAAAGACCCTGAATTACGAGAACAGAGACGTGACTACCCCTCTTGGTGTAGCCCAGGTTAATTTCCCTACCGACAAGATTGTCATCGGTACGATCTTCCGTGCCGGTCTGCCTTTCCATGAGGGTTTCCTCAATATCTTCGACCACTCCGGCAATGCTTTCGTGAGTGCCTATCGCGAATATACCAACAAGGAGCATACCGAGGTGGGGGTTCATATCGAGTATCTGGCTACTCCCGACCTTACCGGCAAGACGCTCATCATCGCCGACCCGATGCTTGCCACCGGTATCAGCATGGAGATGGGCATGAAGGCGCTCCTTACCAAGGGAACCCCTAAGCACATCCATGTAGCCTGCGTCCTGGCTTCGCCAGAGGGCATCGAGCACGTCAAGAAGACTTTCCCGGAGGATAAGACTACCATCTGGTGTGCTTCCATCGACGAGGGACTGAACGAGCACAAGTATATCGTACCAGGCTTCGGTGATGCGGGCGACCTCTGCTACGGAAGCAAGCTCTAAAGCGAAAAACGGCTGCACAGAAAGCCACTTTCGTTTTCACTCTTCACTCTTCACATTTTAGCGTTAATCAGCTAAGTATCAGCAAAATAAACTGGTGAAGAGTCAGGCTTCACTCTTCACCACTCTTCACCTCTCTTCACCTTATCACGAAGCTCAGCCATCATTGAAGACAGAAGCTGGTCATCATTGGAGACAGAAGTTGGTCATCATTGAAGACAGAAGCTAGTCATCATTGAAGACAGAAACGTTGTTCCTGAAATGATTTCGCCCTCCCAAAAAGTCAGGGTGAAGAGTGGTGAAGAGTCAGCCCCAACTCTTCACCCACAATACGTACTGAATATCAGCAGTTTACACGCAAAACGTGAAGAGTGAAGAGTAAAAACGAAAGTAGCGTTTTATTCGCAGGAATACGATGCAGCAACGCTTGCCTTCAAAATTCCTTCACGACCTAACGAATCTTGCCTCACCACGGCAAGATATTGCCCTGGCAGAGGGCAATATTGTGCCGTGGTGAGGCAAGAAACACAAATACCTAATAATGGAATGAGCTGCCGCCCAGGAACTCTCGCAAGAGGGAGGTTGGAGGCAGATTATTATAAGGTATTCCCTTGAAATACTTCAGGAACTTCAGCAGGCGGTAAGCCTCAGCAAATTCCTCACAATTCTCCGGCACCTGCTGCAACAGCGGTTCTGCCTGCATCTTGATGACCGACAACTCATAGAGCATCGCCGTGTTCAGCATGGCATCGGCATTCTCCTGGAATGGGAAAATCCACTTGTTCTCTCCGGCTCTTACCGATGGCCAGCGGCGGATGGTTTCCTGGGCAGATACACCTCTATATTTATAGTCGCGGATGATGCGGCGCAGCAGACGATTGTCCGTTGTAGGGATGTAATTGTGATTATCCAGCAGAATGGTGGTCAGCGCAGAAGCATACACACGGAAAATCTGCTCTTCAGGAACATGCGCCGTAAGCTCCGGATTCAGGGCGTGGATTCCCTCTACCACCAGAACATTGTTAGGCTCCAGCTTCAACTTCTTTCCACTCTTCACACTCTTGCCCGAAGGGAAATCGTATTTCGGCAGTTCCACCTCCTCGCCACGGAAGAGCGCATTAAACTGCTCGTTGAGCAAATCGAGATTCAGGGCATAGATACTCTCAAAATCATATTCTCCATTCTCATCCTTCGGTGTCTTATCCCTATCCACGAAGTAATCATCAAGCGAAATCTGCAGAGGCTTCAGTCCGTTTACGGCAAGCTGGATGCTCAATCGCTTGCAGGAAGTAGTCTTGCCCGAAGACGAAGGCCCTGCCAGCAGCACCAGCTTCACCCCTTCCCGGCTGGCAATCTCCTCGGCAATCTTCGCCAGCTTCTTCTCCTGCAGCGCTTCGCTGATATTGATGATATCCGTAGCATGTCCCGCGTCGATAGCCTGATTGAAGTCACCCACGGTTCTGATACCCAGGATTTCCTGCCAGCGATGATGCTCCTTGAAGATATCAAACATCTTGTCCTGCCGGGTCATTTCGCCCAGCTCATCCGGGTTGCTGACCGAAGGAATGCGCAGCAACATGCCATCATAGTACTTCTCCAACCCGAAGAGATAGAGCTGGGAGGTATTGGTAAGCAGGGTGCCATAATAATAATCCACATATTCACCTATTTTATAATAGGTGGTATAGATGGAACCCGAAGTCCTGAGAAGCTTCACCTTCTCCACATCGCCCTTTTCCTGGAAGAGGGCGATAGCCTCCTCGGTAGGCACCGTGAAGCGGCGTATCGGCATCTTGGAGTCGATGATCTCCTGCATGCGGCGGCGGAGGATGTTCATATCCTCATCTACTACCGGGCGCCCCAGACGGATATCCACATAGAATCCGTTGGATACCGGAATATCGATGACCACATCCGTATTCGGATAAATATCCTGCACCGCCTTGCACAGTACAAAGAAAAGCGTCCGGGTATAGGCACGCGAACCCGACGCAGAGTTCATATCCAGGAATTCTACATCCTTGGAGTTATAAACACGGTAATGCATACCTTCCACCTTGTTATTTACCCTCGCAGACACCGGTCCATGGGTCATTTTAAGGTCAAATGAAGAAAAAACATCAAAAAGTGTGCTTCCGATTTCGACTTTCTGAGATTTTTTATTATTTTTGCAACGGATTTGTATCTTCTGTTTCATTTGTGTTAAAACTATGTTACAAAGTTAATAATCTACAGCCTAACGAAGACCTCCCTGGAGGACGTTCACCAGGCCTGAGCAAGCCCTCAAGCGGAGCATTGCTTACAGAGCGTAAAGTTACGAAAAAAAACGTAAACTTGAAGATTTTGACAACATTAATTAAGTTATAATATGTCGATTTGGATATTTTTTAGGCTTATCGGAGCACTCGCCTTACTTATGTTTGGTATGAAGACCATGAGCGACAGTTTGCAGAAGATGGCAGGACCACAGCTCCGCCATGTGTTAGGAACTATGACCACCAATCGTTTGACGGGCATACTTTCGGGTACGCTCATCACGGCTGCCGTACAGTCTTCTACTGCTACAACAGTGATGACGGTTTCATTCGTAAATGCCGGTCTCCTCACCCTTGCCCAGGCTATTTCGGTTATCATGGGTGCCAATATCGGTACCACACTCACCGCCTGGATCATGAGTGCAGGATTCTCATTCAACATCACCGACTTTGTATGGCCAGCATTCTTCATCGCCATCATCCTCATCTATAGCAAGAAGCGCAAAATCATAGGCGACTTCATCTTCGGTATCTCCTTTATGTTCCTCGGCTTGGGTACACTTCGCCAAACCGGTATCGACATGGATCTGGCTCATAACCAGCCGGTTCTGGAGTTCTTCTCCAGCTTCGACCCTCACAGCTTCCAGACTACCATCACCTTCCTGCTCATTGGTAGTATCCTGACTATGTGTGTACAGAGTTCAGCAGCCGTCATGGCGATTACGATGATCCTCTGTTCTACCGGCGTACTGCCTATCTATCAGGGTATTGCGCTCGTGATGGGTGAGAACATCGGTACCACCGTAACTTCCAACGTGGCAGCACTCACCGCCAACACGCAGGCACGAAGAGCGGCAATGGCGCACATGGTGTTCAACATCTTCGGCGTGCTGTGGATACTCTGCGTGTTCCGTCCGTTCATCCATCTGGTCTGCGGCTGGGTAGGTTTCGACGATATGATGGAGAAGAACGATCCTCATTTCGTTGCCAATGCAGCCAAGTTGTCGTTTGTGCTAGCCGCCTTCCATACCACGTTCAACCTCTCCAACACCTTTATCCTGGTATGGTTTATTCCTCAGATAGAGAAGCTGGTATGCAAGATTATCCGTCCTAAGAAGAATGCCGACGAAGATGATTTCCGTCTGCGTTTCATCCAGAGTGGTATCATGAAGACTCCGGAAATCTCAGTATTGGAGGCTCAGAAGGAGATTCACTGTTTCGCCGAGCGCATCCAGCGTATGTTCGGTATGGTGAAGGAACTCCTGGGCGAGACCAACGACGACAAGTTTATCAAGCTCTATACCCGCATCGAGAAATACGAGGGAATCTCCGACAATATGGAGATAGAGATTGCGAAGTATCTCGACCAGGTGAGCGATTCTCATCTTTCTGATGAGACCAAGGCGAAGATCCGCGCCATGCTGCGTGAGATTTCAGAGATTGAGAGTATCGGTGACAGCTGTTTCAACATTGCCCGCACCCTCAACCGCCGCATCCGTGGCAAGGAAGACTTCATTCCTTCTCAGTATGAGCACATGCACCAGATGATGGAGCTTACAGATAATGCCCTCACCCAGATGAACATCACCCTGGTGGGTCATAAGGTAGATAATGATGCCAACCTCTCTTTCAACATCGAGAACGAGATCAACAACTATCGCAACCAGTTGAAGAGTCAGAACATCAACGATGTAAACAACCATCTCTACACCTACGCCATCGGTACGATGTACATGGATATCATCCAGGAATGCGAGAAGCTCGGCGACTACGTGGTAAACGTAGTAGAGGCTCGTATGGGCGTAAGACAGCATGAGGCATAATATTAGTAGATAGTTAACAGTTTATTGTTTAAGAGGGTGTGCCATAAAACTTATGCCACACCCTCTGCCATTTTTTATCATTATCGATACTTTTGCTTCTTTACTCTTTCGGCTCTACTGCTTCAGGAAGGTCCAGAATCACCCCCAGCCCGTCCGAGAACGGCCTCCCCCAGATTCCACTTGATTCCTCCATTCTGACCTGCTACATAGTTGCAGAGCGGGATACCAGGATGGCTGAGGTTGGAAAGATAAAGCGGCTGATCCTCAACAAACTGCGGACAGGTGAAGGTATCCCCCTTTGCCAGCTTGCTGCTGATGCTCTCAATCACCTCGAAGGAATCATTGCCCCGGTACATGATGGTGAGCACTCTGCCCGGGCACCAGGTCAATCTCACCAGTTCCCCCTTCTGCAAGGCATCCGCTATAAGCTTACTCTTCACGAAGAAGCGGCTGGAAGACAACCCCTCCTGCCCACCTACAAAGGAAGCCCAATCAGGATAGCCCACCATGCGGGAAAGCAAATTGAGATTATACTTGCTCGGGTTGCATGGCGAAGCCACATATCCCCACATACGCTTCAGGGTACTCACCGAGATGGTCTCTCGGGTATAGCCCTCTATCTGACAGGAAAGAAACTCAAAGTCTTTAGGGGTCTTGATAGGTCTTCCTACTAAGGTTTCCACTTCCTGCTTCAAGTGCTCGAAAATATCAGGATTATAATTATCTATCATTTTCTATTCCTTTCTTTTTTTAGCAGCAAAGATACATATTTTTCCCCATTCTCAACCATACTTTTTCCATTTTCTTCATCAGTATTTAAAAATGAACCAATTTGAACCAATCCTGTCTCAAAAGTTTTTCGTAATTTTGCAGCGCAAATAGAAAATATAACTATCTATCAAACATAACCAAATAGGAAACCATCCCTTTTCTGGGGCAGGATTTTCGCTAAGAACAATACATAAACAGGCTCTTCTTTCTTAGAAATTAAGGAAGGAGAGCCTTTTTCTTAAAAAAAGTTGGGCGATTAAGAAAAAAATCGTATCTTTGCCCCATATCTATCAATACGGAAAGTAGAAATCTTAAAATTACAGATTATGAATAGAATTTATCCTACTCTCAGTTTCATATTGCTGCTCGGTTTGCATGCAACACCAAGCTTTTCGCAGAACGATGACTTTGTGAAACAGTTCCAGCAGTCAAGACAGGCAATGCTGGATGATTACAACAAGTTCCGCAACACCATACTTACCGACTACGATAAGTATATGCAAGGCGTATGGAAAGAATACAAGAAGTTTAAGGGAGATGTGCGCTCGCAGGTTCCTAAGCCTAAGACACCACCAACATATACAGCTCCGAAACAGCCGGAGAAACCGGTTACCGTGAAGCCTAAGATGCCGGTAAGCCCAATCCTGATTCCGGAAGGCGGATTCGGAGATCTCGTAAACAGACCCGACCTCTCGAAGGTACCAGCCCTGCCAGACGATCCGCTGGCTAAGGTTCCTGCCGTTCCGGTAACTCCGGAAACTCCTGCAGAACCGGAGACTCCGAAGAAACCAGATCCAAAGGCTCCTACCGTCCGACCAAAAATAGAGCCGGTGAACAAACCGAAACTGCCAGAGGTGAAGCCTGATATTCCAGACATCGAATATACCGGTTCGGGTATCGAACTGCCGCTGATGCCTGCCGTAGCAGCCGTACCAATCATGCCTGCCCTGCCAAACGTGCCTCACGTCAACATTCCGGCAAGCAAGCAGACCTTCGATGTCAACTTCTATGGTGCAACCCTGCAGATGCAGAAGGCAACCCCACTCGCTTCCATGAGCATCAGCTCTACAGAGGATGTGGTGAACTACTGGAAGAATCTCAAGAAATCAGACCTCAAGGAAGTAACCCAGGCTTTCGCCACCGAATCGCGCAAGATGGGACTCAGCGACTGGGGTTCTGCCATGCTCGTAGAGAAATACATCGATACCGCCATGCCAAACGCCAGCCAGAACGAGAAGATCATCGCTTCGCAGTATGTGCTAGCCAACTGCGGCTATAACGTACGCCTCGCCCTATGCGGCAACCACGTGGCGATGCTCATCCCTTACGTAGAGCACGTATTCGAGAAGTCGTATCTCAACATCGATGGCAAGCGCTACTACATCTATCCAAATGTAGAGGATGAAGGTTCCTTCCGTTCCTGCGAACTGCCTAAGGGCGCAGAGCTGGGTAAGGATATGGGACTGAGATTCACCGGCAAGATCGTGATTGGCGATGAAGCCAAGCCGTTCAGATATGAAGCTGCGGGCATCACCCTGCAGGGCGAAGTACCAACCGGCGTCATGCCGCTGCTCGATGAATACCCTATCATAGATATTCCTACCGTAGCCGCATCTGTAGTAGATAAGAGTCTGCGCGACGATGTGGTGAAGCAGATCAGAGCACAGGTACAGGATCTCGGCGAACAGGAAGCAGCCAACCGCATCCTGCGATTCATACAGATGGGATTCCCATACGCTACCGATGATGAGCAGTTCCATCGCGAGAAGTATTTCTACTTCGAGGAAAGTCTCTACTATCCTAAGAATGACTGCGAAGACCGCGCCATCTTCTATGCCTATCTGGTACACGAGATACTCGGACTCGATGTACATCTCATCCAGTTCACAGGACACGAATGTACAGCCGTAGCCTTCCACGAGCCGGTAGAGAACGGCACCTCCTATGAGTACAAGGGCAAGAAGTTCTACATCTGCGACCCTACCTACATCGGAGCCAGAATCGGTAAGTGCATGCCTAGCTATGCCAAGGAATCACCACAGATAGAAGTATGGTATTGATACATATATAATAAGGTATAAACACCTGATATAAGCAATAATCATGCAAATAGCCGCATCTCACGTGAGATGCGGCTATTTGCATGATTATTCATATTCAATGATATTCTCAAACTGATTCCATACAGAATTGCGATAAGCATCGAAGCTGCCTTTTGGAACATACAGAATGACACGCTTGAAATCGGAAGCGCTGAAGACATCCTGAATCCTGGTCTTCCAGATGACGTTACCGATGACTGGCGGCAAGGCACTTCGGAAACAGATGCTGTGCAGATTCGGACTGTTCTCCACCATCTGCCTCATCACATGGAACTTGGTATCCGGGAACACCAGTTTCCTCAAATCAGGCTGATTGGCAAACGCCTTCTTTTCGATTTCATCTATCTTATAGGTCATTCCCTGGAAGTTGACCGTCTTAGGTACCTCGATGCAGGAATCCTTGGAATTGGCTGCCCTGACCGATACGACTCCACCACCCCACGATTTGTAAGCCAGGTTTCCCACCATAAACTCTGCCACCACATCATATCCACGAGGAGGCTTGTTCACCTTATTATATATAAGCACGCCCGCAGTACTTACTGCCAACATGCCTGAAGCTATCCAGAAGGCAAGCAGGTTGCGATGCAGAGAAAGAATATGCTGGCGCATGGCGGTTATGTTGGGATATCGCTCCTCCAACGGACGGAGGCAACGCTTCAATCCCAGGCGATAAGAGAAATTCAGCTTCATCTTATCCAGGATAACGCCCACGCTGTAGATATCATTGCGCACATCAGTAGGTCCGCCCTTCTGCTGTTCGGGAGAAACATATCCATCTGTTCCCGCCGGTTCTTTCAGTATCGCATAGCTATCCGCATCAGCCAATCCGAAATCTATCAGCTTCAGCACGCTTCCATTACGGGTAACCATCATGTTGGAAAGTTTCAGGTCTCGATGCACCACCTGCATGTCGTGTACAAACTCAAGCACCACGAGCAGCTGGTTGGCGATATGCACCCTTTCCTTCTTGGAATGAGGTTGCAGGAGCCACTCTTCCAGAGTCACTCCATCTATCCATTCCATCACGAGGCATTTACCATATCCGTCCACTTCTTCGATACCCGTCACCTCGACAACTCCGGGATGCTGGACATGCTTCATGATGTCGAATTCCTTCTGCAGCAAACCCTGATACACCTCGTTGTTACGCACAGCGGGAGCGAGTGCCTTCAAGATCCACCACCTGCCATCACGTTTGGCACGGATAAGGATATTAAAGCCACTAGCCGAGATTTCTGACATGTTGCTGAACTGCGCAGAAATCGTTTCTGAGGGAGGGAAATAAAAACCCGATACTTGCTCCATGCATGCAAAGATACAACTTTTTATAGAAACCCACACTATTTTTCAACATTTATCTCCTTTTTGAACAAAATCATGGTGATAAATCACCAAAAAGTCGTATCTTTGCAGCCGAAATTGCAATTTTATATATAATTAATGAAGATTTTAGTAACGGGTGCATCGGGTTTTATCGGCAGTTACATCGTAGAAGAAGCCTTGCGACAAGGCATGGAAACCTGGGCGGCAGTTCGCCCTACCAGTTCCAGAAAGTATCTGCAAGACGAGCGCATCCATTTCATCAACCTCAATCTTTCTTCAGAGGAAGAGTTGGAGAAGGAACTCGCTCCGCACGAGTTCGACTATATAGTGCATGCAGCTGGCGCTACCAAGTGTTTGCATGCAGAGGATTTCTATAAGGTAAACACCGAGGGCACCAAGCACCTGGTGAATGCCATCCTTCATCTGGGAATGCCAATCAAGCGATTTGTCTTTGTCAGCTCGCTCAGCATCTTCGGAGCCATCCGTGAGGAGCAACCTTATCAGGAAATCTGCGAGAACGATGTGCCTAAGCCTAATACGGCATACGGCAAGAGCAAGCTTGCCGCAGAGCGCTATCTCGACAGCATCGGCAACAACTTCCCTTATATCATCCTGCGCCCTACCGGCGTATATGGACCAAGAGAAAAAGACTATTTCCTCATGGCGCAGAGCATCAAGCAGCATGTGGATTTTGCTGTAGGATTCAAGCGCCAGGACATCACCTTCGTATATGTTCAGGATGTGGTACAGGCTGTTTTCCTTGCCCTGGACCATGGTATGAACGGCAGAAAATACTTCCTCAGCGATGGAGAAGTTTACCAGTCGGAAGCTTTCAGCAACCTGATTCATAAAGAATTGGGCAATCCATGGATGTTGCGCATCAAGGCTCCTATCTGGGTGCTCCGCATCGTAACCTTCTTAGGCGAGTATCTCGGCAGAATGACCGGTAGGATGTCGGCACTGAACAATGATAAGTATAACATCCTGAAACAACGCAACTGGCGTTGCGACATCGAACCAGCTATGGATGAGCTGGGATATCATCCCCACTATCCATTGGAAAGAGGCGTAAAGCTTGCCATCAAGTGGTACAAGGATAACGGATGGCTGTAAAAAAGCATATCATAAAGTTCAAATCTCAAAGTTCAAAGTAACACCGTGATAAAAGATTATTTTAAGATAGAAAAGAACCCCAAGAAGGGACTCCTGCCACTGGAATGGGTGATGCTGGGCTATATGGCGATAACAGTCATCACCATGCTCTTTACCTTTACCAAGGTAGTGAATCCGGAGTCGATGCTTTGGGGCAGGTTGAGAATTCTGGTCATGACCCTCGCCCTTTGGGGCGTATATCGCATGATTCCATGCAGGATAACGAAGATGGTGCGCATCATAGCACAGATCGCCCTGCTTGCCTGGTGGTATCCAGACACTTACGAAATCAACCGCATATTCCCCAACCTCGACCATCTCTTTGCGGGATGGGAACAGGATCTCTTCGGATGCCAGCCTGCCCTGCTCTTTGCCAAGGCACTGCCATGGGCGGTAGTGAGCGAACTGATGTCGATGGGATACTTCATGTATTATCCGATGATAGCAGCGGTAGTACTCTACTATTTCTTCTGCAGATACTATGAGGCAGAACGGGTTAGCTTTGTACTGCTTGCCAGCTTCTTCATCTACTATCTCATCTACATCTACGTGCCGGTGGTAGGACCCACGTTCTACTTCGACGCCGTAGGAGTGCAGGATATTGCCAAGGGCATCTTCCCGGCAATGGGCGATTACTTCAGCACCCATACCAACTGTCTGCCAACCCCAGGCTATACCGACGGAATCTTCTACCAGCTCGTAGAGGATGCCAAGGAAGCAGGAGAGCGACCTACCGCCGCCTTCCCGAGTTCGCACGTGGGCGTAAGCACCATCTGCATGCTCCTTGCCTGGCACAGCAGAAACCGCAAGCTGCTCTTCACCATGCTGCCATTCTACATCTTCCTGTGTATGGCTACCGTGTATATCCAGGCGCATTATCTCATCGA
This sequence comes from uncultured Prevotella sp., assembly GCA_900557035.1. Taxonomy (GTDB): domain Bacteria; phylum Bacteroidota; class Bacteroidia; order Bacteroidales; family Bacteroidaceae; genus Prevotella. The sequence continues at coordinate 12,326 of USRA01000031.1, forward strand.
TGCCATCGCCGGATGGATCTCTGCCGTAGTCATCTACTTCATGCTGATGGCAGTTTCAAAGAACATGAAATGATGCGGCATGGAAGATACAGGAAAGAAATCATTTTAATACATCAAACATAAATTAGAATTCATCTAGAACAATGAAGAAACTATTTATTGAAACTTATGGCTGCCAGATGAACGTGGCAGACAGTGAGGTAGTTGCCTCTGTGATGCAGATGGCTGGCTACGAAATTTGTGAGAAAGAAGAAGAGGCTGATGCCATCTTCCTGAACACCTGCAGTATCCGCGAGAATGCGGAGAACAAGATTTACCATCGCCTTGACACCCTGCATGCTGAGCAGAAGAAGGGAAGAAAGGTGATTCTCGGCGTATTGGGCTGTATGGCGGAACGAGTGAAGGATGACCTCATCCAGAACCACTATGCCAACCTGGTCTGTGGACCAGACAGCTATCTCAACCTGCCGGATATGATTGCGCAGTGCGAGATGGGTACCAATGCCATCAACATAGAACTTTCAAAGACCGAGACCTACCGTGACATCGTGCCTCAGCGCATCGGTGGCAACAGAGTGAGCGGTTTCGTAAGCATCATGCGTGGCTGCAACAACTTCTGCCACTATTGCATCGTGCCTTATACTCGTGGACGTGAGCGCAGCCGTGATGCAGAGAGCATCCTGCGTGAGGTGCGCGACCTGCACGACCGTGGTTTCAAGGAGGTTACCCTGCTGGGACAGAACGTAAACAGCTATGGTCTCTCTCCATCGGGCAAGCGCGAGGAAGGCAGTCTTTCCTTCGCCGAGCTCCTTCACATGGTAGCCCAGGCAGTGCCAGACATGCGTGTACGCTTCACCACCTCTAACCCAGAGGATATGACCGAGGACATCCTCCAGGCAATCGCCGATGAGCCAAACCTCTGCAAGCACATCCATTTCCCAGCCCAGAGCGGAAGCAACAAGATACTGAATCTGATGAACCGCAAATACACCCGTGAGGAGTATCTGCAGCGCATCGCCGACATCAAGCGCATCATCCCAGGCTGCGGCATCACCACCGACATCTTCGTGGGTTATCACGATGAGACCGAAGAAGACCATCAGGAAACTCTCTCGCTGGTGAAGGAAGTAGGCTTCGACAGCGCCTTCATGTTCAAATATTCAGAGCGCCCGGGTACCTACGCAGCCAAGCATCTGCCAGACAACGTTTCTGAGGAAACCAAGATAGCTCGCCTCAACGAGCTGATCAAACTGCAGACCGAGGTGAGCGCCGAACAGAACAAGAAGGACGAGGGCAAGGAATTCACCATCCTCATCGAGAACTTCAGCAAGCGCAGCCGTGAGCAGATGATGGGTCGTACCGAACAGAACAAGGCAGTGGTCATCGACAAGGGTAACCACCACATCGGAGAGTTCGTAAAGGTCCGCATCACCGGTTCTACCTCTGCTACCCTCTTCGGAGAGGAAGTTAAAGAATAACAATTGCTCTTTAAAAGAAGAAAAACGGAGCAAAAAAGACTCTCCGATAAGAAAAAACTGAATAAAAGAAAAGAAAGACCGCCAAAAGTTTGGCGGTCTTCCTTAAAAACACTATATTTGCACCTATGAAGGAATTTTTGCAAATCTTACGACGATTCGTCCCTCCCTACAAGAAGCATCTAGGGTTATCAGTTCTGTTCAATATCCTGTCCGCGGTATTGAACATCTTTTCGTTTGCAGCCTTGATACCAATCCTGCAGATTCTCTTCCAGGTAGATGGCGGTATCCGTGCCAACGACTATATGGAATGGGACGGAACGCTGGGCAGCATCAAGGAAGTGGCAACCAACAACCTGTATTATTACATCCAGGAGTTTATCGTGGCGCACAGTGCATCGCTGGCTCTGCTGGTTATCGGCATGTTCCTTGCCTTCATGACATTCCTCAAGACGGGAGCCTACTTCCTCTCGTCAGCCACCATCATCCCTATCCGTACGGGTATTGTTCGCGATATCCGCAACCAGCTCTACCAGAAGATTACCTCCCTTTCATTGGGTTTCTTCAGCGAAGAGCGCAAGGGAGATATCATTGCCCGAATGAGTGGTGATGTGCAGGAAGTGGAGAACAGCATCATGTCGTCGCTCGATATGCTCTTCAAGAATCCTATTCTCATTCTCTTCTATTTCATCACACTCATCTGCATCAGCTGGCAGCTCACCCTCTTCACCATCCTCTTTGTGCCACCATTCGGTTGGTTCATGGGTGTTGTTGGAAAGAAGCTGAAGGCACAGAGCACCGAGGCGCAGTCGCTCTGGAGCGACACGATGAGTATAGTAGAGGAAACCCTGGGCGGATTGCGCATCATCAAGGCGTTCTGCGCCGAGGATAAGATGAACTGGCGCTTCAACCAGGTGAATAGCAGTTATCGCGACAACATCATGCGCGTGAACATCCGTCAGCAGATGGCTCATCCGATGAGTGAGTTTCTAGGAACCATCCTCATCGTAGTGGTATTGTGGTTTGGCGGCATCCTGGTTCTGGATTACGGCAGAATCGACGGTCCTACCATCATCTTCTATCTCGTGATGCTCTACAGCATCATCAACCCACTGAAGGAATTCTCCAAGGCGAGCTACAATATTCCAAAGGGATTGGCAAGCATGGAGCGTATCGACAAGATTCTGAAAGCCGAGATCGAAATCAAGGACAAGGAGAACCCAGAGCATATCAGCAGCTTCGAGCATCAGATAGAGTTCCGCCATGTTTCCTTCGCCTATACCGACCACCAGAACGATGAGTTGGTTTATGTATTGAAGGATATCAACCTGGTGATTCCTAAAGGAAAGACCATCGCACTGGTGGGACAGAGCGGTAGCGGAAAGAGTACGATGCTCGACCTGATTCCCCGTTACTACGATGTACAAGAGGGCGAGGTTCTTATCGACGGCATCAATGTGAAAGACCTTGCCGTGCACGATCTTCGCCAGCTGATAGGTAATGTAAACCAGGAAGCTATCCTCTTCAATGCCAGCTTCAAGGACAATATCCGATTCGGCAAGACCGATGCTACGGATGAAGAGATTGCCAATGCTGCAAAGATTGCCAATGCCTACGAATTCATCACCAAGTCGGAACATGGTTTTGATACCGGAATCGGTGACCGTGGCGGCAGACTCTCCGGAGGTCAGCGTCAGCGTGTAAGCATCGCCCGTGCCATCCTCAAGAATCCTCCTATCCTCATTCTCGACGAGGCAACCTCAGCTCTCGATACCGAAAGCGAGCGCCTGGTGCAGGATGCCTTGGAGAAGCTGATGAAGACCCGTACCACAGTGGCTGTCGCCCACCGACTGAGTACCATCAAGCATGCCGACGAAATCTGCGTACTGCATGAGGGCAGGATTGTGGAGCGTGGTACCCACGATGAACTGATTAGAAAAGACGGATATTACAAGAAGTTGCATGATATGCAGCAAGTGTAATTGAGTAAAGAGTTAATAGTTAAGGATTTATAGTTTTTACAGATGGTTAAGATTGTTTATGCATTCTTTTATGCAATATCGCTGCTGCCTTTCAGGCTGCTCTATTGCATCGCCGACTTCGAGTACTTCATGATGTATTACGTCATCAAGTACCGCAGAGGCATTGTGCGTAAGAATCTCACCAGCTCTTTTCCTGAGAAATCAGAAGAAGAGATCATCGACATCGAGAAGAAGTTCTATCGCTGGTTCAGCGATTACTTCTTCGAAGCTGTCAAACTGCTCAGCATCAGTGACAAGGAGTTGCGCCAGCGCTTCCAGGTCATCAACAGCGAGGAGGTGGAGCAATGTTTCCAGGAAGGTCAGAATGTGGCAGGCATCCTGGGACATTACTGCAACTGGGAATGGCTCTCGTGCGTAGGCATCGAACTGCCTAAGTCACGCAAGATGGGCCTCATCTATCATCCTCTGCGCAACCATGCCTTCGACGAGCTCTTCAAGCGCATCCGTTCTCACGAGGAGAATGGCGTGGTAGTTCCTAAGAAAGACATCCTCCGCTATCTGGTGGATTACAAGCGCAAGGGCATCATGAGCATCTTCGGCTACATCAGCGACCAGGGACCCAAGTGGGAGAACATCCACCTGTGGCTACCTTTCCTCAATCATCCCGAAACCCCAGTGTTTACTGGCGGCGAGAGAATCATGAGAAAGATGAACGATGCCGTGTTCTATGTAGAGATGTCGCGCCCGAAGCGAGGCTACTATACGGCAACCTACAAGCTCATCACCCGCGAGCCGAACACCCTGCCGGAGCACGAGATTACCCGTCGCTTCTTCCAGATGCTGGAAGAAACCATCCGCAAGAATCCACCTTATTATTTATGGACGCATAACAGATGGAAGCGAACCAAGGAAGAATTTGACAAGCGATATGAAGTGGTGAAGGGGAAAGTTGTACCGAGAGAATAGAGTTGTTCCAAAAGGCTAGAGTTTATCTTAATAATAGAAAGGGTTACAAGATGATAGAAGCAAAAAGAGTACCTTATGGAGTCTCTGATTTCCTGAGAGTTATCAGAGAAAATCAGTATTACGTAGATAAGACTATGTATATTCCGTTGTTGGAGGCTCAACCCGACAACCTGATATTCATTCGTCCTCGCCGCTTCGGCAAGAGCCTGTTCCTCAGTATGCTTGAAGCTTACTATGACTGCAAGCTAAAAGACCAGTTCCAGGAAATCTTCGGAGGTCTCTGGATTGGCAGTCAGCCTACCCCTCTACAGGGTAAGTATCAGGTACTGACGCTCGATTTCTCGCAGATAGGAGGAAACATCGACAACCTGGAAGAGCGCTTCAACTCATATTGCAATATCTGCTTTGACGCTTTCATCAACAGATATGCACAATTCTACGATGAAGCAACCAGAAAGGCTGTTCTTGCAGAGGATGTAGCATCCAACAAGCTTGCTACAATCCAAAAATACGCAAAAGAACAGAATTATCAGCTGTATCTCATCATTGATGAATACGACAACTTCACCAATACCGTGCTCAACGAGCAGGGCGAAGAAGTGTATCATGCGATGACACATGCCAGCGGTTTCTACCGCGACTACTTCAAGAAGTTCAAGGGCTCATTCGCCAAGATTTTCATGATGGGTGTAAGCCCTGTAACACTAGACGATGTTACCAGCGGCTTCAACATCGGCTGGCATATCTCAACCAAACCAGAGTTTGACAAGATGCTGGGCTTCAGCACAGAAGATGTGCGAGCCATGTTTACCCGTTATCGTGATGCGGGACAGATACCAGCAGATAGCAATATCGAGGCAATGATAGAAGAGATTAAGCCGTGGTATGACAACTATTGCTTTGCCAAACAATGTCTGCGTAAAAAAGTCAGGGTCTTCAATTGCGATATGGTATTATATTATCTCCGTAATTATATGGACTATGGTCAGGCTCCAGAACAGATGATAGACCCCAACACGAAGACCGACTACAACAAGATGAAGCGACTGCTCCAGCTCGACAAGCTAGACGGCAACCGCAAGGGCATGATCCGTAGGATTACGGAGGAAGGCAGCATCGTATCGAATCTTTACGAAACCTTCCCTGCCAGTGAAATCGTGAAGCCGGAATACTTCCCAAGCCTGCTGTTCTATTACGGCATGCTTACCATCAAGGATACTTTCGGAGACCAGTTGCTCTTGGGAATCCCGAACAACAATGTCCGCCGTCAATATTATGGCTATCTGCAGGAGCAATATCAGGAAATCAACCATATCAACCTGAATGAGTTTGGTTATATGCTCACCTGCATGGCGTTTTATGGAAAATGGGAAGATGTCTTGGGCTTTATGTCGAAGGCTTACGCCGAAGTGGCATCAGTAAGAGATGGCATCGAAGCCGAGCGCAACCTGCAAGGTTTCTTCATGGCATATCTCTACCTGAGCAGCTATTACATTACGGCTCCCGAACTTGAGTTGAATCACGGCTATTGTGATTTCTTCCTCTTGCCCGACCTGACCCACTATCCTACCAAACATAGCTACATCATCGAACTGAAGATGTTGCCAGCTAAGGATTTCGAGGCAAAAGCCGAGGCACAATGGCAGGAAGCAGTAGAACAGATCAATCGTTATGCCGCAGCACCAAGGATAGAAGTCTTGCGCCAAGGCACGACATTGCATAAAATCATCATCCAGTTTGCCGGATGGGAAATGAAACGAATGGAAGAGGTATAAACTTGCACATCTAACCAATAGGCTATATGAAGGAAAGAAGATTATGTTATATCAGCCGCACTTATTATAACTTGACAAGTGCAGGCAACAAGGCAAAGACGGATTATGAAAAGGTACTGCACTCTATGGGGGCAGTAAATATCGGCTTGCCTTGCAGAATCAACAAAAACAAGTTTCTGGCATTCTTCTATAACCTGGCAAGTACCCTTATTGCCTGTTCACATATCCAAAAAGGAGATGTAGTCGTTTTGCAATATCCTGTGAAGAAATATTTCTCCTTTATTTGCAATATGGCACATATTAAAGGAGCCAAGACTGTTTCATTAATTCATGATCTAGGCTGTTTCAGACGCAAGAAACTAACTATCGAACAAGAGTTGAAACGCCTGAACCACACAGATTATGTTATTGCTACCAACGAGGCTATGAAAGAATGGCTTGAACAGCAGGGATTTAAAAAGCCAGTTGGAGCTCTGGGATTCCATGACTATCTGTCACCATCCATCGTTTCAGATAAAAAGCACCCATCTAACGAGCCATGGAACATCGTATATGCCGGCTCACTCAATCTTCGCAAAAACGCCTTTATCCTGAAGATGAAAGAGCTGGATTACCAGTTCAAATTCCATCTTTACGGTAATATGGAAGATTATGATGCCGTGGCAAAAGACAAGAACATCGTATGGCATGGCTTTATGAATGCCGACGATTTCATCAAGCAAGTGCGCGGAAACTTTGGTTTGGTATGGGATGGAGATTCCCTGGAAGAATGTCATGGCGACTTTGGAAGCTATCTGAAATACAATACTCCCCACAAGGCATCTTTCTATCTGCGTGCCGGATTGCCTATCATCGTATGGAAAGAATCAGCCATCGCTTTGCTTGTGGAAGAGAGGGGAGTGGGATTTGCCATCAACTCTCTGAAAGAACTTCCAGGGCGCCTAGCCGGCATTTCGGAAGAAGAATATGCCGGTATGCTTGCCCAAACAAAGCAGATGGCAATAGCTATTAACAATGGCGAGAATCTGAAAAACGCTATTCAGGAATGTTCAATAGTATAGTTTATACTCTCCAAATAATTACACATAGTAAGATATGCCCTTCTCACTTTTTGAAAAGGGCATATCTTACTACATGCCATAAATGCTTAACCTTAATCTCTATGAATCGTCCCAGCTTTCTCTTTCGCCAGCTACCCGCTACCCGATGCACTCCTATCGTCTCACTATCCACAGGATAATGATTGTTGGGAGCTACAAGATGCGTAGGATAAACCGTCAGTCCAGGCATCACCTGCTTTTCATCCTTCATCTGCCATCCGAAAGACTTCGCCACAGCCGACATGGTATAAGGCGAAATCGTATCATTGAAAGAGCCATCCGGATTCTTGAAATGACGATTCTGATAATACTCAAACATCTTCTTGCAGAACGCATTGCCCGCAGTACCCATAAAAAAGGCTGCCTGCAAGCCAAACACCTCTTTATCCTTCTCGTTGAAAGTGGCAAAGCCATCCTCAGGAAGTATCTCATCAAAACGGCGATGCAGATAGATGTCACTATCCATATAAATGCCACCTTCCTTATAGACAGCATAGAAGCGCACCACATCGGCTGCAAAAGCCCATTTTCGAGCTTCCAAAGCCTCATCAATAAAAGCACAGCCAATAGACTTTGCTGCGGCATAATCCCAAACATTAACTACATAGTCGGGCATCAGGCGCTTCCATGTATCCAAACAAACCTTTATCTCTACAGGATAAGAATCATTGCTAAACCAACACAAATGTATTACCTTTGGTATCATATTCTTTTATACTTATATCTAATTATCCTTTTCCGCTAAATATCTTTTAAACATTTTCTCATATAAGATTTTTGACTTCTTAACACCTAAAGTATAAGGCAAATTATGTATGAAACGATGTATTTTCGGTAATGGTTTCTGTAAACGAGAATAATCATCGAATGGAGTCAACTTCTGATATTTGAAAAACAAGTCTCTCATTGGATGGATACAATTATAATGCCATGGTTTTTTTCGGTAGCAATAATGCAATATACCTATATCAGCAGCAACAGCAAGACATATATTTCTCATTTTCATATCAGAATAATGTTTTGTCAAGAACACATCAATTTGAACATTCCATTTCATATCCAACATTTGTTTTTCTTTATATAAAACCGCATTCATAATGTCTTGATCGTTACGAACTATTTTATTTAAATGGGCTCTAAAATACTCTTTAAGACGATTTTCCACATTATGCTTACGCCAGTAATCTAAATTGATTAACAACATTCCACCATTAAAATATCCATATTTACTATCATATTCCAAACGGCTGAAATATTCCTTAGGAGTTTCCAATAAGTCTTGTACACCCGCCACTGCAATATTTTCCATTGGCGTATTCCACAAATCTCTCAATGATTGCAACACCAACACATCACAATCCAAATAGATTACTTTTTCTATAGTTTCCGGTAATATGGTAGCTAATAAACATCTATAATAGACTGTCATAGAAAGACGCTTATGCCCCCATTTAAGTTCATAAGCTTCGAGCAAATGCGGTGATACAGTATAAAAACTCACCAAAGCTCTACTGTTTTTTACTTGATTAGATATAATAGTTTTACTATTACTCGTTAAATCATTAGCAACAATATGGAATGTGATATCATCCATTTTGTTATTTTCCAAAATAGAAGCCATCACTACTGTACAATAACGTACATAATTTTCGTCTATGGTAAGCGCAATATGTATCATTTGTAATTTATTTGTTTTGCAAAGATACGAAAAAAAACGCTAAAACAGCAAAAAATACAAGAAATATTTGTGATACTTAATTATGTTTAGTACCTTTGTCCCCCATATACAATAAAGCTTTAACATTTATTGTTTATCTTTCATGCAAGATTATGGTAACAAGAATGTTATAACATATAAAAAGAGAAAATAAATATCATTTATACAAGATAAAACAGTTATGAATACAAAACATTTGAAAATTGTAACAGGAATAGCAATTACGGTTCTAATCGTATCTATCATTCCCATATTATGGATTAGCCAATACTTACATCCATTTGCTGATGATTATGTATTTGGTGCAGAAGTCTATAAAATCTGGAATGAAACCCACTCTTTCCCAGCCTGCATCCAGGCTGCTTGGAATGTAGCTATGACCATGTATCATACATGGCAAGGCACCTATTCTGCCTGCTTCCTTATGGCACTGCAGCCTGGTGTATTCGGACAATATTGGCTTGGTCCAATCATCTTACTTTTCAGTTTGGCGGGGTCAACCTATACATTATTATATATGGTGATGCGGAAGTTACTCCATTCTTCCAAATTGGAGTATCTGTTCGTTTCAACCCTCTTCGTACTGATGACCATCCAGTTTACATGGTCTTACTACGATGCATTCTTTTGGTACAATGGAGCAATGTACTACACCTTGTTCTATAGTATATCACTTACTCTTGCATCCTTACTCATTTGTTATCAGCAGGTTAATTCAAAAACCAAGAAAGCAGTTATTGGGGTGGCATCCACCATTCTGTCTATCATCATTGCTGGCGGAAACTTCGTTTCCGGACTTGGTATGGGAGCCATTCTATTTGCAGCCATTCTCATCATGAAGCTGGAACAGAAAAAATGGCCACGCTTTTATATGGGCATTCTCGCTATCTATGGCATCGCCTTCCTCTTCAGCGTACTGGCTCCAGGCAACGCTTTCCGACAAGTAACAATAGAGAGTAAGCCAAATATCATCGCAGCATTTTTCATGGCAATAGGAAAGAGCTTTGAGTTCCTATCAGACACGCTCAGTATCACTAAGTTTTTGATGATAGCACTTCTTGCACCCACAATTGCAAAGATGGCAAGCAACTCACGATTCAAGTTCTCGCATCCATGGCTATGTATTATGATTACGGTTACTCTCTATAGCTCTTTCTTCTTTGCCCATTGCTATGCTATGGGGACAAGAGGACCTGGAAGAGTGCAGAACATTTATTCATATATTCAATTATGGCTTATCTGCATCAACCTCTACTACCTTTCTGGAGCTATCCTAAGAAAGACAGAAGCAAAGGCTCCCTTGAGTTCTGCCATTGTCAACGTTGTAAGGGCATCCCAAAAGAAATACGCCAAATCCTTGCGTTATATGCCATACTGTGCTATAGTTATCTTGATTTTATCTGTAAGTATCAAACAAAGAACGACCAATAGAACAGTCACTCTTATGTTAAAAGGAACTGCGATGAAATTTGACAAGGAAATGAATAAACGCGAACTGGCACTCAAAACAAATACACAAACAATCCAGACATTGAAGCCTCTCACGGTAAAAATGCCTTCGGATGCGTTTAACGACATAACGATTTATCCAGGATATTGGATTAACCAGGGAATGGCTCGTTACTATGGTAAAGAAAAGATAGTTGCCTCGCCTGCCATAAATATGCAGGAATCGCCAACAATGCTTCTTACACGTTGCAAAAGAGACGTAGGTCCTGGTAACTTGAAATTTGTATATTTCAAATAAAGTCATCCAATTATACATGATATGCAATAACGGCAAAAGCCTTTTTTTCTTCTCTTTCAAGGGATGAAGATAAGGCTTTTACCGTTATTGCCTTTTCCTTATAATTCCAGTTTAAACTTAATAGGATGCTTCTTGCCATAGCGGGTCCAGAACTTGGCACGTTTCTTCATCACATAATCCACAGCCTCATCCACATTGTAATCTCTTACCTTGGCGTATTCCGAAACCAGGATTCGGATAAACTCCTTTGGTCCCCAGAACTTTCGGAGATTATAGAGTCCTTCCTTGATGCTGATTTCTCCAAACTTCATGCGGTTGATATCTACGATGATGAAATGGAAGCCCTCATCATCCTGTTTCCACAATACGTTGCCTGGCGTGAAATCCTTATGCAGGATTTTCTTGTTATGCATATCAGCAGCGAAATGCGCCAGCGCCTTAGCCAGTTTTTCGTAGGTTCCTGGTGCTGCATCGCCCACTTCGTAAAGCGTATGCAGGTTGTCACACTGCAAGGTGATGAGATAGGTATATCCCAAAAGCCCGATGGCATTACGCTCTTCAATAAGGGCAATAGGTGTAGGAGTTCCGATGCCTTTCTTCTCCAATATCATCGGATATTCGAAGGCACGCTCTCCCTTAGGCTTTCTGATACCCCAGGAATAAACCAAACTGTTGGGTCCCTTTGGCACATGAAAGCGCTTCACATTAATAACAGTTCCATCAGGAGCTTCCATCACCTTAATGAGATTACGCCCCGTGTAAATCACACGTCCCTCCTGCTCGAACACATCCGGAATGCGCTCGATGAAACTTCTCATCTCTTCGTATTTTGGGTTTATTTTTATCTTCATTTCTTTACAATACTTTTATATTTTTGCCTAGGATGCTTTGGAACTCCAGGGAACATCATTTCCAAACTCTTGTCGGCTAACATCCGTGGAATGACATAAATCTTTAAATAAGTCTTATTTCTATTAACTTACAGTGCCAATTCATCTAATGACTGCCAGTCCGAACAAACCAAACATATAAGCTTCTTCAATTCTTCAAAAGATAATTTCTTTTTCTTCCTCAAAGATTCCATGTTTGAAATGCTGATATTCGGACTTGGTATATTTGAACTTAAGCTTGCAACCTTAGAGCCTGAACTTGCAATATTA